>CAZWUD010000184.1:0-3170 GCA_964637055.1 uncultured Candidatus Cloacimonadota bacterium | reverse complement strand
GAGCTTTCCGCCAGATTTGCATGAGTTTCTTCGAGTAACACATTACCCCCTGGAATCAATTGTCTTAAAAGTGAAAACGGGAACCCGGATTCACCGTAATTCCCGATTATTATCTAAACTGCTCTGGTGGTGCGTAAGGAGTATCTTATCTGGATACGGCTTTACGGACTTTATTTGCTTTGAGGCAAGAGCTACATACTTTCACGCGTTTTGCCCGACCTTCGATAATGGCGCGGACTTCGTGCAAATTCGGATAAAACCGACGCTTGGTGGCGTTCAAAGCATGAGAGCGATGATTCCCCACCTGAGCGGTCTTTCCACAGATATCGCATATTCTTGACATGATAAACCGTCCCTTAATTTTTTGTTTTGAGAGCCAAGTTATTTGTCACCCATATTTTGACAAGTGATTTATTTAATCGTCTGTGGAAGGCGTATATCAAAACGACTACCCCCACTCTCCCGGGGAATGTATTCCAGCCTGCCCCGATGCTCATGCACCAGCTTGCGGCAGATCGGCAATCCCAGACCCGTGCCGTAGGATTTTCCCTCAGACACAAAAGGCTCAAAGACATTGTCCCGGATTCTCATCGGTACTCCCGGACCGTCATCGATCAAACTGATCTGCAGCCATCCGGAGGAGATCGATGCGCTTAGCTTGATCTCGCCCTCGGTAGTCATTGCTTCACTGGAGTTTTTGATCAGATTCATCAGCACCCGGCGAATCTTAGGCTCGTCAAAATAGACATCATCCGTCACCTTATTATCGACCACAAAGCTGATATCGCGCCCCTTCAAGGTGGTATCATTGACTTCTTTGAGCTCATCAAAGAAATTGCCGAGATTCACTTTTCGGATCAGCGGCGTGGACTCCACACCCCGGGCAAAATCCAGAATCTCCCGCACCAATTGATCGATAAGGCGAGTCTGTTTGACGATGCTCTGGCTAAATTCCCCGCTATCGGGAAAGAGGTTTTCGATCAATTGCGCCGTGAGCACGATCACCGTGAGCGGAGTCTTGATGTCGTGAATGATCTTGCTGGCCGCCATCCCGATCGCCATCAGACGGTTTTTGCTGATCATCTCGTCCATCAGGCTCACAAAGCGTTCATTTGTATCCCGCAGACGAAAGGATAGGGTGCGAATCAGATTGAACATCACGGTGGGATGAGAGGAAGCAATCTCGATGAATACAGCCTTGGGTATCATCAAAAGCTCCACGTCCTCCAAAGCAACCACTGAAGCACTGCGTGGCTCCTCGGCCATAATCCCCATCTCTCCAAAAAACTCTCCGCTCTGCAACACAGATAGCTGGGCATGAGAAGTCTCCAGGTTATTTAGCTCTTTTCTGATATCCACCTTACCTTTACAAATATAAAAAACGCTTTCGGATGCGTCATTTTCAGTGATGATCCTGGATCCTTTGTTGAATCTAATCGTCTCCAGATCGGGACCAAATTTCCTGATGTCTTCCTCGCTAAGTCCTGTAAACATGTTCTGTGGCTTGCGTACTTCGGTTTCCATTGATGTTCTCCCTAGATGGATTTCTTTTCACTTTTTTTATTCAAAATTGCAGCACGATAATTTGTCAAGCAATTCCTTGAATTATGGGCATTCTCCCCTTCGGATCTGCCTATTTGATGCGTTTGGTAAGCAATCTCTCAATGGGGAATTCTGTCAAGATGATTCCCCCAAATGACCGACGATAAGCCGATTTGCAGAGCTTGTTTCCAGATCAGAATCATAAAGGGATGCTGCACTTTATACATCGGAAAAGTTAGCCGGCTGCCGAAATCTCTTGACATAAACAAGCCGTGGATTATTTAGGTGTTAAACTAAATAACTAAGGATCGCCTATGTCTGACAGCGTCTTCAAAGCCATCGCCGATGCAAATCGGCGTAAAATCCTGAATTTGCTCAAGATACACAAAAGCATGACCGCAGGTGAGATCGCAGAGCATTTTGACTTTACCAAGGCCAGCCTCAGTGAGCACCTGAAGGTCCTACGCCTGGCCGGACTCGTCTATGCCAAAAGAAAGGGGCAATACATCCACTATCGACTCAATACCAGCATCTTTGAAGATATCCTGTCCTGGGTGATGAATCTTAGGGACAAAAGTGAGGAATCATGAAGCGTTTAAAACTTTTCTCTGCCAGCCTCATTCTGCTGGCAATCTACCTCATCGCACTGGCCTATCTGGCTCTGGCTTTGCCGGCTGATGCATCCATCCCTATCCATTGGAACGCAAAGGGTGTGATCGACGGCTGGGCCGGCAAGAACACGGCCCTGACCTTTGCACTGGTAATGAATCTGGGGCTCTTTTTACTACTCTACCTCATCCCGTATTACTCTCCGAAATACAAAAAGCAAGCAACCAGATTTGACAAAATCCTGCCCACCATCACCTTTGTGCTGATCCTGTTTCTGTCTCTTTTGAATCTCTATGGGCTATTTTACCCTCTGGGTGCAGATCGATTGCCTCTGCAGCCTGTCCTGGTGATCATTGGGCTGATGCTGCTGCTTTTGGGCAACCTTCTGCCCAAGGTTCCGCGCAATTTCTTCGTCGGGATCAGGACGCCCTGGAGCATCTCCGATGAGGACAATTGGTACAAGACCCACCGCGTAGGCGCATGGTGCTTTGTGATCGGTGGCATCTTGATGACCTTGAAGGGGATCCTCCCCTTATCCGAGAGGATTCAAGTGACCAGCACCTGGATCCTGATGGCCTTGCTGCTCTTCCCTGTGCTATATTCCTTCCTGTTCTTTTTGAAAAGCAAAAAGTAGATCCCCCGCCTGCGCAACAGACAGCAAACGCCATCCGGGATCTCTGCCCATCATCAGAGGTTTGACTGCGGATCCAGCTCCGGCTGAGATGTCTGCCGATCCTGCATTACTGTGGGATTGCGCTCAATGCTGTGACTGTGTCGAATATTATCAACAGCACAAAAGCCATAATACCGCTCAAATCGATTGACAAACAATTAGCTAGATGTAGAATGCCACTTGTCAGTGCAGTTTTTATCGCAGAGACCCAATGAAGCACTAAAACCGACTTCGTTGGTCACCCCAAAAGAGGAGAATCGAAATGAGAAAGCTGTCATTTAGTTATTTAATTGCCTTACTGTTACTGGGATGCCTGATACTTGCATCCTGCGAAGAATCGCCCACC
>CAZWUD010000183.1:0-3226 GCA_964637055.1 uncultured Candidatus Cloacimonadota bacterium | reverse complement strand
CAAAGACATGGCCGCCAAGATCAGCTTGTTTGAGACCGAGCCCGAATATATCCGAGACGTCGAGCTTGATCCCGAGCTTGAGGAAAAAGAACGCATCCTGCGCATGAGTGTCAAAGAGATCGAACTCACCGTTCGCGCCGCTAACTGCCTGGAATCGGCAAATATCGAAACCATCGGTGAATTGGTCTCCAGGACCGAAGCTGAGATGCTCAAATTCCGCAACTTCGGAAAGAAATCGCTCGAAGAGATCGTACAAAAACTTAAGAAATATGATCTGGAACTGGGTATGGATGTGGAAAGCATCTATAGCAAAATCAAAGAAGCCAGAAGCCGTGGCGTTATCTCTCCGGAACCGATAAATCCTGAGCTGATCGAAGACGCCCCAGCCAAAGAAGCTCCTAAAAAAACTGCTAAAACTGCTAAAACTGCTAAGACTACAAAAGCTGCTACCACCACTCCTCGTAAACCCGTCCCCAGCGCAAAAAAGAAGGTGAAAAATGCGACATAGACTGCAAGGTAGAAAATTCGGACGTGAAACCGATGCAAGACGTCTGATGATGAGAAACCTCGTCAAATCCATGGTCGAACACGGCCAAATCCACACTACCCTGGCCAAAGCCAAGGAAATGAGACGCTTTGTGGAACGCGTGGTCACTTATGGGAAAAAGGATTCTATCCATTCCCGCCGTCTCGCCTACACTGTTCTGGGCGATCGTGATCTGGTCAAAAAGCTCTTTGAAGAAATTGCCCCCGCTTTTGCAAATCGCAACGGTGGCTACACCAGAGTGCTCAAAGCCGGATTCCGTAAAGGTGACAATGCGCCCATGGCCATCATCCAGTTTGTGGAAGAAGATACTGGCACAAGCAAAAAAGATGACGCCATCAAAGCCGAAGACCTGAATAAAGAATAGCTTGCGAGCTTGAATGATAGAAAACCGGCACTCGAGTGCCGGTTTTTTGCATCCGGCAAAAATCTTCCCGCCAAATGTCCCAGATCAAGAGCTGAGGCAGATCCTGGGCAAGGTGATAGTGGAGAGAATTCCACTTTTCAGCGAGAATTGCTAATATTTTCCTTGCCAGAATCTCACAATCGGAAAAGACTGCCGAACAAGATAAAACTGGAGGTAGGAACAATGTCTTTATACCTTGTACTATTTTTTGCGGCTTTGGTGGTGATATTCATCGTCCGAGGTGTCATAATCGTTCGCCAGGCTGAAGTGGTGATCATCGAACGCTTGGGAAAATACTATCGCACTTTGCCCAGCGGCATCCATATCATCGTGCCTATTTTTGATAAGACGCGTCCCATCCATTGGCGCTATAACAAGGCGGACTATCGGGGTCATGTCGTTGTGGTACAAAAGGTGGAAAATCGCATTGACCTCCGGGAAAATGTCTATGACTTCCCCCGTCAAAATGTGATTACCGCTGATAACGTGTCCATGAATATCAATGCCCTGCTTTATTTCCAGATCACGGATCCATACAAAGCTGTCTATGAGATCGGCAACCTTCCGGAAGCCATCGAAAAGCTGACTCAGACCTCACTACGTAATGTGATTGGTGAGCTGACCCTGGATCTGACCTTCACCTCAAGGGATTCGGTGAATAATAAATTGCGCCTGATCCTGGATGAAGCCACGGATAAGTGGGGTGTGAAAGTCAATCGTGTGGAATTGCAGGAGATTCAACCCCCGGAAGAAATTCGTAATGCGATGGAAAAACAGATGCGGGCAGAGCGTGATAAACGCGCAAAGATCCTCACTGCAGAAGGTGAAAAGGAATCTCAGATCCGTGTGGCCGAGGGTGAACGGCAGGCCAAGATCCTCACCGCAGAAGGTGAAGCAAAATCTCGCCTTTTGGTGGCTGATGCTGAAAAGAAATCAATATTGCTGGTAGCCGAAGCTTTGAAGGAATATGAGCTTGATGCTGCGCAATACCAGATCGCCCTAAAGTATATCTCTGCCTTTGAAAAGCTTGTGCAAAAAGGAGATAAGACGGTGGTGCTGCCCTATGAATCTTCCGCCTTGCTCGGTTCTCTGAAGACCGTGGCCAGTCTCTTTGACAAAGGCATTGGAGTCTAAAGACCTTTAACAGATAGCTGATAGTGCAGGAATGCGGAAGTCTCCGGTGACGGAGTACAGAACTGCCGGAATTTCCCGGTTTTGGAGTTACGGGCAGCCCAGCTCGTAACTCCGTAACCCATAAGCTCGTGTTCTCTCACACAAAATACACTCTATACACTTCAAAGAACAAATAAAATGCAGCCTCTAAACCACTATCATTTTACATTCTAAATTCTACATTCCATTTTCAATTTTGAGCTTCCGGAGAATGTTATAGAGCAAATGACAAGCGGAATGTATTTGATCACTCTGGATCAAAGGAAAAGGAAAATCGCCACAACCAAGCTGGTGGTGGTAAAATAAACCGGCGGCTAAAGCCGGCCAAGATTGTAGCGGAGCTTGGCCATACATAGAATGTGAGTAACGAGGGCTATAAGATGTTCTTAAGTAGCCTGATAAACAACGAGTGGGTGATACTAATACAAAAATCCTATTAGAAAGAGCGGAATGATATTCTCATAGCCTATTTCGATATCATCTTTAAAGACATATCCATTCTCCAGGTTTTGAATCTGTTTCCTGGTTTTATTTTTCCCCCCGATCTCCACTTCTATTTTCTTATTATCCAATTGGATAGTATAGTCAACTGTCTCTGAGGCTGATATCTGTCCATCTATCTGAGAAACAAAAAATGATTCTCTTATATTGCCCAAATCTGTGTTATGTTGCCACATTTCATTGCTGATTGAGTAGTATAGATTTGGATTGGATAGCATTATCCTGGATTTCTGTATGGATCTAACGGAAGCTTTATCTCTTCGGATAATGTTGATTACATCAGCTCTAGCAAGTAAATCAAAATAGTTGTAAAGCGTTTCTTTAGCAATATCCAGTTCATTGCAGATGCTTGATACCTTGACAGTAGGGATCTTAGACATTGCCAGATATGCAATCAGTTTTTTAAAAACAAAACTCGAAGACCCTCTCATAACCCCCAGACTGGGGATATCTTCATAGATGATTTTATCCAATACACTTTGCAATACTTGTTGATATTCATGCTCTGAATATTCATTGAAGAAAGGGTAGAAACCAAATTGTTTGTATTCAAAGAAATACTTTTTGATCTCTGGAATATCTCCAAGTATTTTTGAGCTAAT
>CAZWUD010000182.1:0-3233 GCA_964637055.1 uncultured Candidatus Cloacimonadota bacterium | reverse complement strand
TCCCGGGGCCAGGTAATACCATCGACTTTTTGCCTGGCAGCATTAGCGGCGATCCCCTCTTTGCCGGAGGCTTTGACATCCATGATCCGCTATATTACAGCCTCTCAGAGTATTCTCCTTGCATAGATGCAGGAACTCGTGATACCACTGGATTGGACCTGCCTCCCTATGATCTGGCGGGGAATTGGCGTATCTGGAACGATCGCATCGACATGGGCTGCTTTGAGTATGACTCCAGGCCCTGGGTCTCAATTGACGATCCAGAGTTGCCTCCGGTGCCGGAAACATCCGTCACGGCCTATCCCAACCCCTTCAATACCTTCACCAATATCAAGATCAAGCTGCGGACTCATGCCGATAAAGGCAGTATCGGCGCTGCCTGCATCAAGGTCTATAACCTCAAAGGACAATTGGTGCGGAGTATCCCTCTGGACCCCAAGACCGATGAGCAGATCGTGCATTGGAATGGCCGGGACGCAGATGGCCGCGCTTGTGGGAATGGCATATACTTCATCAATCTGAGCGTAAATGGCAGAAAGGCCAGCAGCAGAAAGCTGACGCTGATAAAATAGTTGGTAAGTGTAAGAAGCGAGGACAGTAAGAATGTTCTCAAATAACCTGAGAAACAATGAGTTGGAAATTTATACCAACATTTGGGACTCTATACAAAAGGAGATAAGGTGAGACAAAGAATATTCTTTATCGTTGTCATTATACTGATGATTTTCATATCCGCTTGCTCGGATGCTCCCAGGTATCGCTATCCTCTCAAGGTGGGAAACACTTGGACTTATGAACGTATCCTTGATGAAGAGGGCAAAACCACATTCATCGATACGATTAGAATCGAGATTAACTCTACAGTTGAATCCCCTTCAGGGCATATCTGTCATGAACTTACAATCACCGAAACCCATGGAGAAGGACGTACAGGCTATCAATATGTATCCAATATGACTGATGGACTGTATAGCCTGGGAGGGTGTTACTATAACTTATTTCTAAAAGAAGGAGGCCGCAAAGTTTTTCGCTTTCCGCTCTTTGCTGCTGGTGCCAAAGCTCCCAAAGATGGCGATGAAATCCGATGGTATGGGGAGCCCCATTTGATCCTGCCTAAGGATCCCAAAACGGGAAACAAATGGATCCAGCCCGAAAATGCTGACTGGGGGGAAGTTCATTATGAGATGCAAGAAATGGAAACTGTGTCCACTCCTCTGGGTGATTTCAAATGCCACGTGAAGCACAGCCGTGTCATGGATATTGTTGATTTGTATGACTATTACGGCTCCCGGGGGCTCATCAGATTCGCTTATGAATATGAATACGAAGTCTATGATCCAGAATTGGGAGAAATTGTTACAATGTATGCCAAGGAAGATATCCGCTTGATCGACTGTGATCTAAAATAGATATTGATATTCCTTATCAATATCTGTTTCCTGTGTCCCTGCGTTCTTCTTGAGTTATGTAGTTTCAGGCTTTCTTTATTGCGAAGGTCAGGGAAACTGACGAAAGATAAAGCTCCCAGATTTGTCAGCTCATTTTCTTTCTCTGAAAAGGCCAGTTTAGGCTTTGTGGCTAATATGATTTTACCTTAGCATCCACATGCGTCAAGGAATCCGGATATTACAGAAAACCTGAGCAGAATTTTCCTTGACAGAAGTTCTGAATCAGCTATTATAGACAGCGTCAGGTGGAGAATGTCTAATAACTGATCTGACAAGGGAGAAAGACATTGCTTTTACAGAAGTATTTTGAGACACGGATGCAAATGATAGACGAGGGTTTGAAGTCACTATTGGATCTTGACAAGCGTCATGCTGGTCCCCTCAAAGAAGCGATGATCAAAGCTGTGATACCCGGTGGAAAGAGGTGGCGCCCTTTGCTTCTTATCTCCATCTTTGAGATGCTCACCGGCATGAAAAAGAATAACAAGCTCTTACCGGATGCGGTCTATGCAGCTTGCGCAGTGGAATTGGTGCACAATGCAGCTTTGATACATGATGATCTGCCTAGCTTGATGGACAAAACAGAGCGCCGGGGTCAGCCCGCGATTCATCAGGAATATGGCAATGCCATCGCCATCCTGGCTGCAGACGCTCTCTACACCCTGGCTTTTGAGGCCATTGGAATGATCAAGGATCCCGCCAAGGCAAATCTCGCCATCCGTAGTTTGGCCATCAATAGCAAAAGCTATGGTCAGATCGGCGGTCAGGTGGTGGATCTGGCCAGCAAGCGCCGCGTGATGAAGATCAACACCCTGCGCTATATAGACATGAAAAAGGTGGGCTCTCTACTTTTGGCGAGCTCCGAAATCGCCTGCATTCTGGCCGGATCGGATGATAATACGAAGCAGATCCTGGGTGACTATTCGGTGAATCTGGGCATGGCCTATCAGATGATAGCAGATATAGCCAAAGATTATTCCCGGGGCAGTGAGGGTCTGGATTTTTCGGAGGAATATACTCCCGTTTCCAAAAAAGGCTATACAGGTCTGATGGGTTTTGATAAAGCTCGAAAGCATGTGGATAAGCTTCTTGATGAAAACGTTCGCGGGATCAAGCCTTTCCCGAATAACGAGGTATTGATGGAGTTTATCCAAATGATCGGCGAGAGCTTGCCCTAAACTAAGATGATAGACATCCATTGCCACATATTACACAATATCGACGACGGATCCACCGGACTGGATAAGAGCGTCGCTCAGTTGCGGCAGATGGAAGCCGGTGGAGTGAAAAAGGTATATCTGACTTCCCATTATTTTCGCGGTCACTATCACTATGAACGCGAGCTTTATGATCAAAAACTCTGCGAACTAAGGGGAGCAGCCCAAAAAAGCGGACTGACGATCGAGCTGGAAAGCGGCTTTGAGGTCTTTGTCCAGCCCGGAATCGTGGAGGACATCAAGGAAAAGAATCTCTGCCTGGGACATAGCAAATACGTTCTGATCGAGAGTGAGCTAAATGGCTTGCCGCAGGACTTTTACACAAATGTTTTTCCCATCCTGAGGGCTGGCTACAAGCCGATATTGGCTCATGCTGAGCGCTATGTGAGCATCATGCGCAAGCCCAAGACAGCCCGGGACCTGAGCAGCAGAAATATCTATATCCAGACCAATGCCGGAGCCCTGATGGGTTATTACGGGGAAAAGGTGCGAAAAACGGCCTGGATCTTGATTGAAAATGGCTGGACCCACTTTTTGGCCTCGGATGATCACGTCCGCGGGGAATACA
>CAZWUD010000181.1:0-3243 GCA_964637055.1 uncultured Candidatus Cloacimonadota bacterium | reverse complement strand
GAGCCCCGAAACAAGTGGATATTTCTAAACCAGATAAGGCTCTTTGAACTCCATAGAAACCCTTGGGTGCTGGGGTGCGGTGGTGGGCGGCAACTTCACAACTTTATTCCTTCCCCTTCGGTGCCTTCGGTGTTCTCGGTGGCAAATCCAATCTGTGTAAATTTGTGTAAATCTGTGGACCTAAAAAAGAAATCTGCGTGAAACTAAAGTCCCAACTTTTGCAATTGACATAAAATCGGGTTTGTCCCAAAATCAAGCTCTGTACAGAGGAGGAAGGTGAGATGGTGTCTGGACGGAAATGTGTGGAACCTAAAGCATAGAAAGGATCGAACGGATTTTTACGATTAATGATTTGTGTAAAATTTTGTGTAATTCGTGGACCCTAAAAGAAATCTGCGTTTTTATCTGCGGAATCCGCGTGAACCCTGAAAACTCCCCTAATCTATTTCGTTCTTACCAATCTAAACCCGACAAAGGGATAGCCACTATTGGGATTGCCGCGTTCACGCCACATGATATTCAGATTTCGGCCTTCGCTATTCATGACATTTCCGCCGCGGATGACCTTTTGGGTGCCGGCCTGCACTCCGGTTGGATTCACAAAGCTGTCCAGCTCCTGGATATGATCTGCTGCAAACCAATCCCAGACCCATTCCGAGACGTTTCCGGTCATATCGTGCAGTCCAAAGTCATTCGGATCCTTGCCGCCAGGTTGTCTCAATTTCCCGGCCGAATTATCCCGATACCAGGCCACATCCTCAGGATCATTGGAACCGCTGTAGTTATGCAGCTTCCCGGCTTTGGCGGCAAGTTCCCATTCCGCCTCGGTGGGCAGGCGATAGCCATCTGCGCCAAAGTCACAGGTGACGATGCGCGAGGCTCCGATGCCTTTGATGCGATATGCGGGCTGCAGACCTTCTTCACTACTGAGACCATTGCAATATATGGCGATATCAAACCAACTGACGTTATCCACGGGTAAATTTTCACCCTGATTGGATACTTTGGCCGGTTTCATAAAGCGATTCCACTCCGCTTGAGTGAGCTCATATTTGCTGATGTAAAATCCGGAGAGGGATACATTATGTGCCAGATTTTCTCCCAGCCGGCCAAAGCCGAAGGTGGAAGGCTGGATATGGACAAAGTTTTTCCCCGGCACAGACTTTTTGACCACAGGCTTGGGGCTGCTATCCGTGATCTGGGGAACAGCGGGGAGTCTGCGGGGATCATTGCGTTCGGCTGTGCTGGTGCTACGCAGCTCTCCATAGGGGGTCAAAATGGGGGTGATGCCTGCTCTGTCAATCGGTCCCGAGGAGCCATTCAGACTGTCATAGACTGCTGAGTCCGGACCCCACACGAAGGTGGAATCCTGCGGATCTGATTCCTCTGTGCCAAAGATCGTGTCATAAAGTCCGGTGGTAAAGAGCAGCACGAGCATGGCGATCACGGCGATCACCAGAGCCCAAAAGCCGATCTCAGGACGAAGCTTTGGGATGACCACTTTCTCTTCGCGGGGTTCATCAGATAGGAGCACATTTGCGCTCATGCAAAGCTCAGCACCTTCCAGATCAGGCAATGCCTTCACCGCTTTGGCCAGTTTATCCAGACTATTGTAACGCTGGATGATATTACGATGCAGACATTCGGCGAGGATTTTATTCAGATCCACGCTGATGCCGCCGATATAGTTAAATTTGTTTTTCCGCAGATTTTCGTCGCTATACATTGTGAGATATCTGGAACTGGCGGAAAGTAACTGTGCGCAGATAATGCCGATAGAGAAGACGTCCTCAGTTTCCTCCACATCCTCATATTTGATTCCGCTGGAGAGTATGCAGATTCTGTCATCTTCGCCCAGCATGATTCCGTTTAGAGTGAGGTCATTGATGGTGAGTCCCTGTCTGCTTATGGCGTTGGCGGCATCAACCAATTGCGACAGGATTTTCCGCACCAGAGTTTCATCGAGACGATCGGGATCATGCCGTTTGATCTCTGCCAGAGATATTCCATAGACAAATTCCGTAGCCATGTAGGCGGGATCGTGTTTTTGATCCACTTCCACAATCTTCGGAGTGTAAATGGTATCCAGTTTTCTGAGACGTGAAAGCCGCAGTTGCAAGCTATAAAGAACGTCCATACTGTGAAAACTGGATTGATAGAAAATCTTGAGGATATATTCTTTGCCGCTGCGCTCGGCGATGTATTTGATGCCCTCTTTGTCTTTATTGAGCATGCGCAGGATCTGGTAGCCACGAAAGTCTTCGCCGGGATCCAGCAGGGTGAAATTGGTATTTGTCACCACATGATATCTGCTCGTTTTGCCTCGTTCGGGCTGGGAATCTGTCTCTTGATCAGGCTTGCTCTCTGAGATGGGATCCGAAGATTCTTTGATCTCGTCCAAACGGTTATTTTCACCGCAGAAAGGACAAAACTTTGCCTTTTCTGGGATTTTTTCCCCGCAATTGATGCAATAATGTGCTATGATGTCCTCCCTACTGTCCGGTTGTGCTTAGGCATGATTCTTTTGCACCCCCAGCCCGATCTCGATACCATTGATATCGATCTTGGGCAGATCCTCAGATATTGAATTGTTAATGGCATCAGCCAAAGTTTCACTTTTGATATATTCACCATATCTGGCAATGGCGCGGTCGATTTCCGCATTGCCACGGTATTCCACGCGGATGCGGTCCATGATCTCAAAGCCCTGTTCTTTGCGGGAAAACTGGATCTTATTGATGAGCTCCCGGGCATAGCCTTCGATGATGAGCTCATCCGTGAGCGTGCAATCCAGCGCAACGTAGATATCCTTCATGCTGGCAAAGACATAGCCTTCACGGGGGAGGATCTGAACCTGCAAATCTTCCGGCACCAGATTGATCTCGTCACCATCCAGATCAAAACTGAAAGAGCCCTGCTCTGCAAAAGCGCGCAAGGCTGCGGAGGCATCCATGCTTTGCAGATGGGCGGCGATCTTTTTCATCAGCTTGCCAAATTTGGGACCCATGACCTTAAATTGGGGCTTGAGCTCGTATTGCACAAAGGCGCTGTCCTCTTCCACATAGCGGATATTGTGGATATTGACCTCTTCTTTGACCAGCTCCGGCATTTTGTCCAGAGACTCGCGCAGCTTGGCCGGAACGTGCATATCGCCCAAGGGCTGACGGATCTTGAGATTGGCCTCACCCCGGGCGGTTCTGCCCAGAGATACCACGTCGATCACAGCCTGCATATCGCGCTCCA
>CAZWUD010000180.1:0-3278 GCA_964637055.1 uncultured Candidatus Cloacimonadota bacterium | reverse complement strand
GTGGATCCGATGTCCAAAGCTGTGATTATGCTGCTTTTCATTTGTCTCCTGCCTTCACCACGACCTGGTTATCAAAGCGCAGATCTACCACGCTTTGCCGGTCTATATTGCCGTTGTCCTGCACAAACTGGTAGCGCCGGAGCTGGGTGGCAATGTCGCCCTCTCCGGGGATGATGCGGGTCCCATGGCGGGCATCAACAATGTTGATCGTGTTGTCTATCATGTAGTACTCAGAAATAATCGGCAAATAATCCGGTGCTTCCTGCATGATACTCTGATGCAGGGCCAAGATCCGCATTATCTCGGGCTTATCCAGTTTTTCGCCGCATACAAACTGCTCATCTTTGTAATAAGAACTAAAGATCGGGATATCCTCCGTGTATATGGGGCTATAGCGCTCCATCACAATAGCTTCGGAATCTATCGGGTAGAGGTTGCCTTCACGGCTTTTGATATAGAGAATGCCTTCGCGTTCACGGACGATGACCTTGATCGTGCTCAGAAGCTGACGCCTGACTTTGACATCTTTGACCCGGGAAAGATCTAGGATCCTACCACGCAGATCTTTGACGGGCACGCGGAGCAGATTTACTCCGATCTGATCCTGGGTGAGCCGCCAAATCAGGGAATCAGGCACGGCTGTGTTGTCGGATATTTTGACCTGTTTGACTTCCAGAAAAGGCAAGTGCCGCATGGCGTACCAGAGCCCGAAGCCCAGGGCCAAAAAACTCACCAGACAGATGCTGAAATACAGATAATATCTGCTGTTTCCGCGGCGCTTTCTCTCTTTCATCTTCCTACCTTATCGAAATTTAGGCACATAGAACTGTGATCTTAAAATCGGGAAAATCACAGTCAGGCTCATAAGTTACTACTTTTTTGGTCTTTACTGTTCGTGTCAACACTTTTTTTTAGTTCCTGCAGGATTTGCTCTCCATATTGCCAGATATTGCCGGCACCAAGCGTGATTAGGATATCCTCAGGTTCCAGCAGATCAAGGGTTTCCTGCACGATATTGTCATTGTGCTGAATCACGTGAACTTCATGGTGTCCACTCTGAATTGCGACATCGGCGATCAATTTTGAGCTGACTCCAGTGATGGGCTTTTCACGGGCAGGATAGATCGGCGCCAGGATCAAGCAGTCGCAACTGAAAAAGGCTTTGCCAAACTTTTCGTGAAGATCCCGAGTTCGGGAATACAGGTGGGGTTGGAAAAGAGCCACGATACGCCTGTCCACGCTATCTTTGAAGGCTTCCAGGGTGGCGATGATCTCCGTGGGGTGGTGGGCGTAGTCGTCAAAGATAGTGATGCTCCTGGCTTCCCCTTTGTGTTCAAATCTGCGGTAAACTCCGCTGTATTTGGCCAGGGCATCCTGGATGCTTTTGAAGGAAAGGTCCAGCTCAAGGCCAATCGCTGCGGCCAAGAGCGAATTTTGGATATTGTGTCTGCCGGTCACGTTCATGGTGATGCGGCCTAATTTGTAACCTTTGAAGGCCAAATCATAGCTGGCCTTAAAATCCTTCATCTTGATATTGAGCGCTTGGATATCTGCCTGCCGGGAAAAGCCGTAGGTCACGATCTTTTTGTTGATCCGGGGCAGGATAGCCTGCACTCCGGGATCATCCAGGCAAGCGATCACGCTGCCAAAGAACGGCACTTTGTTTGCATATTCCACAAAAGCACCTTTGATGTCGTCGAGATTACGGTAACAATCCAGGTGATCTTCATCCACATTGGTGATGCCGGCGATGCAGGGTGTGAGGGTCAGGAAAGAATGGTCGTATTCATCGGCTTCCACCACGATGTATTGTCCCGAGCCCATTACGTTGTTTGAACCAAAGTTTTTCACTTTGCCACCGACGATGATGGTGGGGTCCAATCCTGCCGCCTCCAGAACCAAACCGGCCATGGAAGTGGTGGTGGTCTTGCCGTGGGTGCCGGAGATGCCGATGGAGAAGCTCATGCGGGTGATCTCGGCCAGCATTTCGGCTCTGCGGATCACGGGTATCTTCATCGCTTTGGCAGCCACTATCTCGGGATTGTCATCCTTGACTGCGGATGATTTTACCACCACGTCAGCGTCTTTGATCAATTCCGGATCGTGTCCCTCGGTCACCTGGATGCCGATATATTCTAAGTGGTTGGTAAGATCGCTTTTCTTCATGTCCGATCCGCTGATCTCCAAGCCCTGATTGTGCAAAAACTCCGCGATACCGCTCATGCCGATGCCGCCAATGCCGATGAAGTGAATCTTCTTTGTTCTGCCAAGCATTTATCTCTCCTTGATGCAAGATAGGATGTCTGTTATTATCTTCTGGCAAGCCTGATTTTCAGGCAGTGCTGCCAGGTGCTTTTTCATCTGGGTGGTGTCTGCAGATATGATCCAGTTCATCAGTGACATGGGATTCAATTGGTCTTGCTGCAGGAGCTTTGCCACCCCCTTATTTACCTGGGCAATGGCGTTGTGATGCTGATGATTTCCCGCTGCAGTGGGCAGAGGAACCAGGATCGAGGGAGTCTGGCTGAATTCCAGCTCCGCGATGGTCATGGCTCCGGCTCTGGTCAGGGCCAGATCACATCTGTGCATAAAGTCATTCATCTGCATACTAAAGTCAAAGATATAAAGTCCCGCACGGTCTTTGTGCAGGGCGCTGAACTCTTCATAGCTACTCTTCCCGGTCTGCCAGATGATCTGCCAGGAGTCCTCCAGCAGCGCATCGATGGAGGCAGAGACCACCTCGTTTATGGCCAGTGAGCCCTGTGATCCGCCGGTGATAAGCAGAGTCTTATTGCCCGAGATGAGCCCGATATCTTCCAGGCGGAAATCAGGATCTGGTAGAGTGTTCTTGACCGGAATCCCAAAGCGGCGGGTGCTGACGCCACGCAGGTATTTGGTGCTTTCTTCAAAAGAGATATAAAGCCGGGTCAGGTGTCGTGCCAGATGGCGGGTGGTGAGCCCGGGATAGGAATTGCTCTCGTGCAGAAAGCCCGGTATCTTCAGAAGGCTGCCAGCTATGGCCACGGGTCCGGCCACAAAACCCCCGGTGGTGATCACCGCATCGATGTCCTGATCTTTGATGATTCTGCGGCTTTGGAAGATGCTATTTATCAAGTGATAAGGGAAAAGAAGGTTAGAGGGGCTCAGGCTGCGATACAGCTTTTGCACCCGGATGGGGAAGAAGGGGTAATCAGCCACAGTGGCCAGCCTTTCTTCCATGCTGGCAGCATTTCCCAAAAAGATGCATTCATGTCCTCGAATGCGTAGCTCATCAGCCA
>CAZWUD010000179.1:0-3290 GCA_964637055.1 uncultured Candidatus Cloacimonadota bacterium | reverse complement strand
AGAAAACCGATCAACAAACCATAGATCCAGACTGCCCACTTACCTCTGGGACAGGAGACGGGATCGGTGACCATAAAGACCACTCCAAAGATCGCTCCTCCGCTGATCAGGAAATAAAGCGGATTGACACCGGGGTAGAAGATAAAACTGAACAGACCCAGCGATATCAGGGTGGCCAGCATCGGTTGCCATTTGGCGGTTTTGGTCAAAATCAAATATATGCCAGCCAGGATGATGAGAATAGCTGAGCTTTCACCG
Organism: uncultured Candidatus Cloacimonadota bacterium; assembly: GCA_964637055.1. Taxonomy (GTDB): domain Bacteria; phylum Cloacimonadota; class Cloacimonadia; order Cloacimonadales; family Cloacimonadaceae; genus UBA5456. The sequence continues at coordinate 3,032 of CAZWUD010000179.1, read as the reverse complement.
ATGGATCCGGGGATAAAGCCCACAAATGCGTCCCCAAAGCTGCTGAGCATCTCGCCCGTAGCTCGATAGCTATTCAGGATGGTGGCTCCGGTGTGCATGCCGGCAGGGGCCTGCCAGCGGATGAATCCCCCCGGAAAATCACTGAGCAGATATGGCTTTACCCAGGAGATTGTCATCTGGTTTGGAAATGAGATATAGACAAAGGTGCGTCCCAAAATGGCGGGATTGAAGATATTCGCTCCAAAGCCTCCAAACACCATTTTGCCAAATGCAATCGAGATCACTGCAGCCAGCGCCGAGATCCAGAGCGGGATCGTGGGGGGCAAAGTGAGTGCCACCAGGCTTCCGGTCACAAAGACTGCCATGGTGACCTTACCGGGCTTCTTCTTGCGCACAAAAAGCAATTCTGTGATGTATGCAGCCAGGTTTGCCACAAAAACCACTGCAAGCACCCTCCAGCCAAAAAGGTACACAGAGAAGAGCGTAATCGGGATCAGTGCATATAGCACCCGGTTCATCATCTGCTGCTTCAGGATTCTTTCAAACATACAAAGCTATTCCTTGATTTCATTTGGCGTTACTCTGGCTGCAGTGGGTAAATCTGTCAACGATAAAGATTGCATCGGAAAAAAGCCCCGGTACAATCCAGGGCTTGAAAAAGAGATATAAATATCGCTCTAACTCACTTACTTAGTAGCATCTTACGCAGATCAATAACTCCACCGGCGCTGAGGCGACATAGATATATGCCGCTACTGAGGGGTTTTCCGGATTCATCCCGGGCCTCAAAGACCACGCTATGCTCGCCGCGATCTTGGAATCCATCAAACAGATGGTAAATCTTTTGACCCCGCATATTGAAAATCTCGAGGCGGACAGGACCGGGCTCTTTGATCATATAATAGATGGTGGTCTGAGGATTAAAAGGATTTGGACTGATCTTCTTCAGAGCCGTTGGCGCAGCAGGGATGAAGGGATCTTCTGCAGATGTGGGCTGAAGTGTGATATTCAAAGTGGTAGTTTGATCTTCGGTGATGGGGACATCTTCAAAGCTGACAATAAAATAACCATCTGCGGATACAGTGATGGTATGTGTCCCCACCTCAAGAGCCAGGAAGTAAACACCCTCGGCACTGGTGGTGCTCTGCTCTTCTCCGGCTGCGACGATGGCTCCGGAGATGGGCTCTGCATCTGGACACTGAACGGTGCCGGTTAAATATCCGGTTACTGTCTCTTTGATCAGCGAGTTTGAGATCGCGGCCATTGAATACACGCCGTTTGTATAAGCCGTTTTTACTGCCCATCGGTGTATGCCTCCGGGGAGCTGTGTCCACATTTCATCTTCAAAGCTGGTGCCGGAAACAGGCTCGTCGGTCAGGAGAATCCAGCTATCCAGATCATTTTCCTGTCCGGCCAGCAGACGATACACGACATAGCCTTCCATGGCTCTGACATTTTTGCCTGGCTCTCTCGAGCTGCTTTGGAGACTATATTGGGGAGAGTCCCAGTTTAGTATGACGACCGTTTCTTCGGGATTCAGAATGGCTGTCATGTTTCTGGGTGGGCTGGTGACTTCGTTGATGGTGATATCTCCTATATAATAGTCCGAGGATCCCACATCGATTACATCGGAGGTCGGGCTGTAGCCCTGGGCTGTGATAGTGCACAGATAGCTCTGGTTTATATAGACTTCATTGAAGCTGAAATATCCGTTTTCATCTGAGGCGGCAGCGTATGGAGCATAGCCGGTCAGCGTGATAAACGCACCTTCCAGACCACTGCCGGTATCAGAGGCAAGGACTCTGCCGCTGACGGTGACAGAGCTGATCAACTCCATATCCACATCCACCACAAGGCTGTCATCGTCAGCCAAAATCAGTTCCTGAATCTGGGTCTGATAACCTTGTTTGGAAAAAACCAGATCGTACGTCCCGGGCTGGATATATTGGATCTGATACTGCCCATCGGCTGCAGTGGTGGTTTGATGCTGAGTGCCTTCAAGCTCGACCTGGACGTCTTCCAGGGGGTTACCCTCAAACCTGACAATGCCGCTCAACTCCGCCGGAAGAACGGGAATCATCACAATGGTAGTCATGGGGAAGGTTCCCGAAAGAGTGCCGGAATCAGGCGGGAGCCACGGATCGATTACGGTGTAGTCACTTTGATAGACACGCGCACGGTTTGTTCCCATGGTCTGTGCTTGAAATTTATCCTCAGAATTGTGGTAGTCTTGATCCATCGGCCTTTGCACCGTAATCAGAAGGTTTTCAGCATTGAAGTAGGGCAAGGTCTGAGAAAAATTGAAATGGATCGGATTATTTCCGGAAGGATAATTCATGGGCCCGTCAAAAACCAGAGTGGAAGCATCGGTGATCGGTATCCAGCCAGAAATGAGATTTTGAGCTGATGTGGTCTGGATCCAGATCTTGGTGTGCTTGTTTTGCAGATCACTTACGAACTGGTTGTGAAAGGTCAATCCGGAGATTAATCCGGTATTATCGCCAATCTCATTTGCATAGATGATCATCTGGAAAAGGCTGTTTTTGTAATACATATCCACAGGCACCCGGGCCAGTTCCTGTCCGTCACCGATAGTGATGTTTCTCATCCGGGCAGATGCTGTCGATGCAAAGAGTGGGGACAGTAGTCCCAAGATTAAAGCCAAAAGCAAGCTCTTGCGAAAAATATATGTCATCATTGCTTATCCCCCTTACCAGCAATTTGGGCTCAGCAGAAGTTCCGGGTTCTGATGATTCAGAGCACGGAGATCTGTAACTGTATATGTTTTGCAAGATATGATCCATTTGTGAGCTTATTCTCAAGGATCGTGCCGGCCTTGCTGTCCCCGCCCATGCTCAGCTATCAGTTTATAGCAGACATTGTGTCACGATCATCGTTTGGACAGAGCATGATAATGACTTCTACCCGGCTTGAGCTTATGACAAAGGCTTGCCTTCAGAACCTCAGGGCAGCAAAGAAAAGCCCCGGACATGATATCCGGGGCTTGATTTATGATGGGTTTGTCTTAGACT
>CAZWUD010000178.1:0-3298 GCA_964637055.1 uncultured Candidatus Cloacimonadota bacterium | reverse complement strand
TCAGAGATACTCTGAGCTCTTCCACGGATGATTCCTGCAAGAATTGCAGTAATTCTATGCCTTGTAGATTGTTGCTCATGACAATACCTCCTGCGGATTAGTCTTGAAAGTATCTCCAAATAATGCGCTTTTTTGTCAAGTAACAAGTGCAATATATAGAAAGCGAATCGAACGCATCGGACGGATGGATAGAACCCAGAGTAAATGGATTGAATGGATCCTTACGATTGATTGAGAATAGAGTATGGACTGCGTGCAAGCACATTGAGAACTTGAAAACTCGTCAAAACGGCACCACATCACCAAACAAATATCTGCGTAATCCGCGTAATCTGGGTGAGATAAAGCTGTTTGGCAAAGATTCCACACGCTACTCAGATTTGGACTTGACAAAAATTAGCACTCTAAAAAAGTGTTTGCTAAGAATCAAAAACAGACTATCATTATTCTAGAATCTTAATGTAACACTATGGAGGTTATTATGAAACTGAGACCTATCGAAGACCATGTTGTGGTAAAAGTCCCAACATCCGGAGAAGAAAAGAAAGTTGGCGGAATCATCATTCCTGATACCGCAAAAGAAAAGCCGCAGATTGCGGAAGTTATAGCTGTCGGAACTGATGAAGATCTGAAGAAAGCCATCAAAGTCGGCGACAAAGTTCTTTATGGCAAATATGCCGGCACCGAGATTGAGCTGGAAGGCGTGAAGTATATGATCCTGGCCAAGGATGACATCCTGGCAGTGGTAGAGTAAGCATTATGGCCATCACAGAACTCAACTCTGCCAACTTTGAAGCCGAAGCCCTGAAGTCCGATCTACCAGTATTGGTGGATTTTTGGGCCCCCTGGTGCGGACCCTGCAAAGCTTTGACGCCAATCGTTGAAAAGCTGGTCGCCGAACTCGACGGCAAGGTCAAGGTCTGCAAACTCAATATCGATGAAAGCCCGGATATTGCCGGCAAGTATTCGATCATGTCCATTCCCACACTCTTGATCTTCAAAGATGGAGCCGTGAGCGATCAATTGGTTGGTCTTGTATCAAAAGACAAGATCATGGCCAAGCTGCAAGCGCATCTTTAGGATCATTAGTTCACAAAGATTAAGGTAGAGGGCACTGTGCTTTCTACCTTTTTTTGTGCTGCCTGAATAAACCTTTAGCCAGAGGCAGTTGAACCGGGCTCTAAAGAATCCGGGCATCAAGCTTTGCGAACGAAAATACTTGACTGAAATGCCATTGTCAAAAAACTGACTATCTGGTTAAAATATACTTTAATTTCAAAGGAGATAGATCATGAAAAGGACTTATCAGCCCTCAAACAGATCAAGAAAAAACACCCACGGCTTTCGCAGTCGGATGGCCACTCGTAGTGGCCGCAAATTGCTTTCCCGCCGCAGAGCCAAAGGAAGAGCCCGCGTCAGCGTGTAAGCCATGATCCGCTGGATCAAGTCACATCAGGAGTATATGGAATTCACACGCGCACACCACTCGCTACGTAGCAGGAATTTTTACATTCCCGTTTTACCCGATGCAGCAGCCCCTGCTCTGGGTATTACTATCAGCAAAAAAGTGGCCAATGCGGTGGCGCGTAACAAGCTCAAACGCAGAATCCGGGCTTGGGCAAGAGCTCACAGCTCTGCCTTGCCCACAGACTGCAAAATGAACATCATTGCCAGACAGGGAGCCGCTGAACTATCCTGGGCTGAACTGTCTGAGCAACTGGAAATCCTGGAACAATGCGAGTGAGTTTGCCACTTGTTGTCGGCCTTCCCAATAGGCTCTTTGTGCTGCTCATACGCTGCTATCAGATGGCAATATCCCCAGTTTTGCCCAAAAGCTGTAGATTTGAGCCCAGCTGTTCCAGCTATTCACTGCAGGCATTTCAACGCTACAATTTTATCAAAGCACTGACTCTGAGCAGTTGGCGCGTTTTGCGTTGTAATCCCTTTTGCCGCGGTGGTTACGACCCCTTGCCCTAAGGAGATATTTTGGATAAAAGAACCCTAACTGCTCTGGTCTTGATGCTGGTGCTTTATCTGGCTTTTGATCAGTTTGTGTGGAAACCGCAACGGGAAAGTGCCCGTCTTACCTTTCAACAGGAACATTATCAAGAAGATGTAGCAGCCCCGGATATTGCAGATATTGCCACTGAAGAAGCAACCGATCCGGTGGATCTGACTCTGCTGGGAAGCCCGGAACTTGAGATTGAAAAACGCACATTAGAAAATGAATACCTGAAGGTTGACTTTAGCAGTAAGGGTGCCAAAATCACCTCTTTGGCATTGAAAAACTACGATTTACATGATGGTGAAGCGGTAGATTTGATTCCCGAGGAAGAGAGCATTTTGGGCACTCTCATCTATCAGGGATCTGAAAATCTGGATCTTTCCGGACAGATCTTTGCGATCGCGGAGGATATTGAGACGGACCGCATCAGATTTTATGTGGGTGAAGAGGAAAATCCCCGGATCGAAAGAACTTATACTCTGGATAAAGGGTATGGCATCAAGGTAGATACCCGCATTGAGGATCTGGGATCCATCAACGGCATGAGGCTGGACCTCAGTGCCGGCATCGCAGATAGCGAGCAGAATACACGTTCCAAAAAGCAGGACTATCGCTTCTATCTCTATGCTGACAATGAGCTCATGAAAAAGCCACTTTCCAAGCTCTACAAAAATCCCCCGCAAGGGAGCTTTGGCAGCTTTGGTTGGGCTGCGGTGCGCAGCAAGTATTTCACGCTCGCTTTACTGGAAATCGAGCCTCCTCTATCCAAAAGCTTCAGCAGCAACGTCAATGCAGACACCCAAAATCCCGGCTTTAGCATAGACAGCTTTCACCGTGACTCCAAAACCAATTGGGAGCAAAGCTATATCCTCTATGCCGGACCTGCTGACAGCGACATCCTCAAAGGCTATGGTAGCCAGATGGAAAACATCGCTGAGCGCAGCTATAGCTGGTTGCGCTGGCTGGCCAATTTCTTTGCCTGGTTCTTGAGCTGGTTGCACGGCTATATCAAGAACTATGGCGTGGTAATCATCATATTCGCCTTTTTGCTCAAGATCGTATTGCATCCCCTCACTCACAAAAGCATGACTGCTACTTTTAAGATGCAAAAGATCCAGCCCCAATTGCAAGTCCTTCAGAAAAAGTACAAGGACGATCCCAAGGCTTTGCAACTGGAAATGAGCAAACTTTACAAAGAAGCCGGCGCCAATCCCATGTCGGGATGCCTGCCTCTGCTATTGCAGATGCCGATCTTCTTTGCACTTTACAGCGTGTTGCGCTATTCTCTGGATA
>CAZWUD010000177.1:0-3299 GCA_964637055.1 uncultured Candidatus Cloacimonadota bacterium | reverse complement strand
GAGCAGGTGGAAGTGTTTCAGAGCGATGGAAATGTGAACCGGGGTATCCGGGCAAATATCTCGCTTATGAATTCTAACTTATTCTCGAGTCTTTCCCAAAAGCTGAAAAGTCGCAGACCTTCCTATACCGATACTGAAGGCAAAGAAGATGAGCCTCCCAAGGATTCGCATTTGGATGGACTCTCTGACGGGGAGCGTAAAATCTGGGAAATGCAGCAGGAAGAATTGCGCAGAAAGGAAGAAGAAAAGAAGCGCCTGGATCAAGAAGCAGAGGCGATAAAAGAGTCTGAGAGAAAGAAAGAAGAAGAAAAGGAAAAGGAAAAGGAAAAAGACACCGAGAAAGACCAGGAAGAAGCTAAAGATCCAAAAAAGGAACTGGACGGCGAGGACAAAGAAGAGCCCAAAGAAGAAGAAAAAGAAAAGACCGAAGAGCAGGAACTGAAAGATGATGCCGAATCTGCAGATGGAGATCAGAAGGAAGAGGAAGACAAGGACTCCAGCTCAGAAGAGAAAGAAAAGAAACCCGGCTTTAATCCTATTATCATAATGATAGACTACCTGGCCCGCATCAAAAACGTCAATGCCTCCTTCCAAAATTCTTATGCGATGAATTACACCCGCAAAAACAAGCTTCCAGGATTTGATTTTCAGCTCGGTCTGCCTCACACAATGCCCAGAGACTACTTGGATTCGATCGGCAATGACAACAATATCACGCTGTCCTCCGGATTGTTCCTGGGCAGAAATCTGGACAGCACGATCAATTTTGCCCATAGCTTTAACCGCAGGTATTCTACCGCAAGTCAGCAAAACACATCCACTACTTTCCCGGATGTCACCCTTTCCCTGATGAATTGGGAATCTTGGGTGGGGCTGTCCAATTATCTGCAGAGTGCCCGACTAAATACCGGATTCCAATACACTACCCGCGCCAGCGGTGATCTGGATTGGGTGAAGCCCAAACAGGAAGCGACCACGATATCCATGTCACCACTGCTTGGCTTTACCGGAAACATCATGAAGAAGCTGAATACCAATGTCAGCATGTCCGTATCACGAACCGAGAATATCACGGATATGGATAGCTATGAGATCATCAAGACCAGTAATACTCAGGCCCTGAATGCGAATGTATCATATAGCTTTACTGCCGGAAGAGGCTTTACCATCCCCTTTACCGGAAAAAAGATACACATCAATAACCAATTGACTTCTTCCATGGGAATCAGATATGAAAACAACGAAGATGTCACCAAGGGAAGAGACAGCTCACAGGTAGACAGAGCTACTTCCAGATTTCTGCTGACTCCCAGTGCAACCTATCAATTTGACCGGAACATAAAGGGAGGATTAACCTCCAGCTATGAGATCAACAGTGATCGAAAGCGGGACGATGGCACGAGGATCTTCAGTCTGGGAGTCTGGGTGGAGGTCAATCTGTAAGGGGTAGGTCGGGATCAGATATCTTCACTTTTATCCGCAAGCTCCACCCATCGGCTAAAAGCCGCTTCGTGGCGCTGATTCATCTCTTCTATGCTGGCGGCAAGTTCTGAATACTCATCATGGCTCAAGCCGCTTTTTGAGAGGCTATCCTCAGAGACGAGGATATCTTTCTCCAGCTTTTCGATCTCAGATTCAAGCAGGTTAAATTCCCTTTGCTCGTTGTAATTGAGTCCCTTTTTACTTTGTCGGGGGCGCATGATCTTCTTCTGGGGTCTGGCCGCTTTCTCTTCATCTTCAAAACGCTTGACCAAAAGATAGTCAGAGTAGTTACCGGCAAACTTCCTCAGCTTGCTATTTTCAAAGATAAACAGATAATCCACAGTGCGGTCCAAAAAGAAACGATCATGGGAAACTACCAGGAGACAGCCTTTGAATGCGTCCAGATAGTCCTCCAGGATCTCAAGCGTACGGATATCAAGATCATTTGTTGGCTCGTCCAGGATGATGAAATTTGCCCCAAAGATCAGTGACTTGAGCAGGTACAAGCGCTTTCTTTCGCCGCCGGAGAGAGAGGAAAGCTTCATCTGCTGCATCTTGCCATCAAAGAGAAAGCGATTGAGCATATCTGTGGCGCTCACTCTGGCGCCATCGGCAGTGCGGATTGATTCGGCATATTGGGCTATATAATCATAGACACTGAGATTGGGATCAAAGTTGTATTCTTCCTGCTTGTAATAGGCAAAGCGCGTGTTTACGCCCACCCGGATGCTGCCCATGTCCGGCTCTTCCTCTCCCACGATCAGGCGCAGAAGGGTGGTTTTACCACAACCGTTGGGTCCCAAAATTCCGATTCGCTCCATGGGCTGGAAATTATGATCTATATCCTCAAAAAGCAGCTTGCCGGAATATGCCTTGCGCACTTTGTGCAGCTCAAGGATGGTCTTGCCCAGCCGGTCAGTCTGAAAAGAGATATCCAGCTCCTGCTGCGAGATCAGATAGCTCTTGCCCAGAAGTTCTTTTACCCGATCCACGTGATTTTTGGGCTTTGAGCTGCGGGCTTTGGCTCCGCGCTGCAGCCAGGTGAGTTCTTTGGAAAGCTGAGCCTGACGGCGGGTTTCTTTGCGCAGGGCATCCTGCTCTCTCAGCAGTTTACCCTTCACGTAGGCACTGTAGTTTCCCTCATAGAAAAATAGCTGAGCTTGGTCGATATTCAGGATCCTATTGCAGACTGCATCCAGAAAATAGCGGTCATGGGTCACAAAGATCAGGGCGGCTTTCATCTGGATCAGATAGTCCTGAAGCCATTCGATGCTTTCCAGATCCAGGTGGTTGGTGGGCTCGTCCATGATCAAAAGATCCGGCTCAGTGGCCAGAGCCTTGGCCAGATCCGCTTTGCGCTTTTGACCACCTGAGAGGATTCCCATTTTCTCATCAAAAAGATCCAGTCCCAATCTGGTCAGGAAAGCTTTGTAATGGTAATCAGGCTTGCGGATTTTCGGATCAGTTGAGATCACATGATCAAGAACCGTGCTTTCAGGATCTAGGATCGGATCTTGCTCCAGATAGGCAATCCTGAGATCATTGCGGGTAGTGATCGCCCCCGTGGCAGGCCTTAGGAGGCCGCTGATGACGTTTAGCAATGTAGTCTTACCACTTCCATTGACGCCCAATACACCTAGCTTGTCGCCAGCGTGCAGGCCAAATGAGGCATCTTTGATGATGAGCCTGTCTGCAAATGAGACCTGGATATTTTCTGCGGTGAGGATTACTTCATTTGCCATAAGCTATTTGTACCATAAAAAATGGCGTCCCTGAGGCGATTCGAACGCCTGACCTTCACCTTCGGAGGGTGCCAC
>CAZWUD010000176.1:0-3306 GCA_964637055.1 uncultured Candidatus Cloacimonadota bacterium | reverse complement strand
AGCGAAGTCAATGACACCCTGGTCAATCAGGAAGACTCGTCGATATCAGAAGCTGACAGAGATCACCTGAAAAAGCTCTTTTATAAAGCTCTGGGGCAAAAGCTCGAAGCTTCCTTTAGCAAAGAGAGTTTCAAAGAATACCTAAAAAAGCACCCCAAAGCCGCCACTATTCTCACGCCATACCAGGTTCAGCAGGATGAGCAAACCCTGATTAACATCCTGAAACTGCCGGTGGATGTGGTCAAAGAACTTGGCACAGAAGCCATGGAAGAGCTACAAAATCACGCGTATACTGAAGTGAAAGTGGAGCTGAAAAACCTTAAGACCAAAGAGATCCCCGGCATCATCGTCTTCAGCGAATTTATGCGCCGCTGGCATGATATGGACATGGTTTCCCGCATGGGCGGCGGTGGTGATATCTTAAAAAACCACTCACTGGTCGTAAATACCGAAAATGAAGTAATCCAAAAGATACTTGAACTGGACAAGGCCGGTAAAAACGAGCAAGTGGACATTCTGTGTTCTTATATCCACGATCTCTCACTTCTGGAGCAAAAGCCCTTCAGCGGAGAGGAGCTCAAGAGCTTTATCGGCAAGGCAAACAAGGTCCTGTCTTATCTCTAAATGATTCTCTGAATACCAAGTAGCTGCAAGCCCGTGCCAGAATTGCATGGGCTTGCTTTTTTTGTCCTCATTTTCGTCTTCATAAAAAAAGCCCCGCATCAGCGAGGCTATTTTTACAGATAAAGATAACGCTTTTAGAGCAATTCGATAACGAGGAACTTTTGTTTGCGAAAGTTCTCCGGGTCTAAAACGGACAGAACATATTCATCGCCGTCTTTCTCCACGCTGTAGGTGGTGGCGATATGATTTGAAAGCACGCTGTAGCCCTTTTTGGTTACAGGGAATCTGATCTGGGTGCTTTCCTGCAGATTGATCTCTTGAAACTTTTCGGGATTGAGCTTTTTGGCAACCAATGTAACTCTGCCAATGCCCAGGATTCCGCCCTTACGATCGATGATATTCTGATCCATCAGATGGCGGCGGGTCCCGTATGCATAAAAGATCTGACTGGCTTCCCATTCAGCCTCAGTAAGTGCAGCTTCCTTTTCCTGAATGGTCTGCTCTCTGGCAGCTATTTCCATTTTGCTGAGTCTGCGTTCTTCCTCGATGGTCTCGTTCATGATTCCCATGCGATCCTGAAGCTCTGCCATGATGCTTTCTTTTTCGGCAATTGAATCTTTCAATCTGTTGACCGTCTCCTGAACACCGCGTAACTGCGTGCGTGAGCTGGCCAGTTGGGCTTCCAATTGAGCGATTTTCTTTTTGTCAGCTTCGATCTGCTCACGCATATTTGCGATGGAACTGATCAGCCGCTGGTGGCGGTCTTCAGGTGAGAGATCCGGGATCTCAGACTGGGTGAAAAGCTGGCCGGAAAGGTCCTCGTCCAATGACTCAAGACTTGCCTGAACTTCCTCTATGGTCGCAGTAGAGCTTTCATAGAGTGTCTTCAGATCTTCGTTGGATTGCATCAAAGCTTTGTTTTCCTTGGCTGCGTTCATCCAAATGACACCAAAGACGATGGCCAGAATGGCCAGAACGATAATGATTATAGTTTGAATATTTTTCATGCTTGACTCCTATCGCGTTGTTCTGTATATGTCACTTTCGATACACGCAGTTTTTATGTCAAGTCAAATCACATTGGGAAAAGATAATGAAATATGTTTATTTAGCTAAGTGGGCAAATGATTTTGCCGATTTCACTGCCACTTTAGACAAGATCAGTCTCTACGAGGGCGCTCTCTATCTGGGACTGGTGAAAGCGGGATGCCTGGTGATCGTGCTAAGCCCCAGGGATAGCTTTGTCTATCACACCCAGGAGTGCCTGGTGCCCCGGGAGGCACATGATATATGGAAACACTTAAACAATAGCCGTATATCCGATATCCACATGAAACCCGATGACAGAATCCTGAGCCTCATGCTCAGCTACAAAGATATCTATGGGGAATACAGGGATTACCGACTGCTCTGTGAGCTGATGCCGCCAAAGCCCAATGTGATTCTGATCAAAGAGGATACCGGTCTGGTCCATGACGCTTTGGTAAAATATAGCCTGGCGGACAACCCCATGCGGATGGTGCAGACAAATCAGCCTTACTACCCGCCCAAAACCAGTTTTACTCCTGATCCTGATGCAAAAGCAAAGATACCAGAAGATTACGGCACTGATTCGATCAATGAGTATTTCAAGCTCAGGCATCTGCAGATCCTCAAACCCCAGGATCACCAGCATGATCTGATGCACAAAGCAAAGCTACTGCAAAAAGAACTCAAGCGATTGCAGAAAAGACTGGCATATCAAAAACAGGATCTTGCCAACGCCGAAAAAGCCGAGTATTACCACGCTTGTTCCGAAGCCATCAAGCCCAATATGCATCAGATACACAGCGGTCAAGAGTCCCTGAAGGCCATTGACTATCTGGATCCCGAGATGAAGGAGATTGAGGTCCCACTACTCACCGATAAAAGTCCTCAGCAAAATCTGGCCTATTACATCAAGAAGTATCAGAAGGCCAAAAACGGACTATCTATCATCAAGCTCAATATCAAACGGACTAAAGCAGAAATCGTCGCCGTTGAGAAATTGATCCTGCGAGTAGAAGCCGGTGAGAACCTGGATTTGGGTAATAAAGGCAGATCCGGCTCGATCACGCAAAAGGTCAGCCAGACGGACAAAGTCCTGCAATTTCGTTACAACGATGATTGGCTGATCTATATCGGCCGAAAAGCCAAAGAGAATGACTTTGTGACCACCAAACTCGGCAAAGCTCAGGATTGGTGGTTTCACAGCCGCATCTATCGCGGGGCGCACGTTTTGGCCAGAAATCTCAAAAAGCAAAGCATCCCCAAAGATCTGATCGAGATCTGCTGCTCCCTGGCTGCATGGTATTCACAGGCCAAGTTTTCGGTCAATGTTCCGGTGGATTACACCCAGATCCGCTATGTGCGCAAACCCAAGGGAAGCCCTTCAGGATTTGTGACTTATACAAACTACAAGACTTTCTTTGCCACGCCGCGGGATCTCAGGAGCATTCGCAAGGAGCTGGAAACTTGATCAAATCCACGGGCATTATCCTGGAGCTGATTGCCTTCAGCGAGAGTAGCTTTATCCTCAAGATGCTGACCTTTGACAGAGCACAGATATCCGTGATTGCTAAAGGCTGGCGCAAAAAGCCTGAACCGCTGTTGCGCTTTGTGGAATATGAGTTTTGCCTGGCAGAGCCCAGGGAAGAGGGACTT
>CAZWUD010000175.1:0-3317 GCA_964637055.1 uncultured Candidatus Cloacimonadota bacterium | reverse complement strand
GCCAGACGGATAAGGGCATCATCAAACGCACCAAGGAGTTGATGGAAAACATCAACGCCAAGATTGATGGCATCATCGTAAACGGAATCTACGTGCAAAAGTATTACAGCAAACAGAACTACTATTATTACTACTACTATTACTACTACTATTACGGAGACGAGATCCCGAAGAAACAAAAGAAAAATGTTAACCGTTTCTTACGCAAAAATAAATCTGTTTCTTGAGGTGCTACGGCACCTTCCGGAAGGATATCATGAGGTCAATACCGTGCTATGCGGTATTGACCTTTTTGACAGCATCAAATACTCTTTGACAAAAAGCGGCCCACCAATAGTTTGGTCTTCCGATGTCAAGCTGAACGGTAAGGACAATCTCATCTATCGCATAGCGAACTACTTGAAAGAGGAGTTCAAAGTGAAAGACGGGGTTGAAGTTTACTTGGAAAAGCGGATTCCGATCGCTGCCGGCCTTGGGGGTGGCAGCTCGAATGCGGCTAACGCTATCACTGCCCTGGATCAGCTTTGGCATCTGAATCTGAGCCTCGAAAAAAGACATGAAGTTGCCGGCCTTTTTGGCAGTGACATCAATTTCTTTTTGGAAGGTGGGACAGCCCTTGGTGAAAACCGGGGCGAACGGATCATCCGGATGGACGATATCTTGATAGATAACGTTCTTTTGGTAAATCCCGGCATTGAAATATCTGCCGGAACAGCTTATGGCGCTGTGGAACTCCCGGTTCTAGGCGAGGCAAAGCTTTTTGATCCGGAGAACCCCGTAGCCACGATGTTTAATAGACTTGAACCAGGAATTAGAAGATTGTATCCGAAAGTGGATAGGATCCTGAATACGATTGATGAGTATGGAGCCCTAAAGAGCATCATGAGCGGTAGCGGTTCCACCTGCATCGGTATTTTTGAGAACGAGAATGATCTGGCAAGATGCCGTGATCATTTTCACGAATTGGGTTATTTTACCCACAAAACCAGAACTTTATCACGAAGAGAGTGTCAAAAATGTATTCCAAGCTAAAGCTTATCACCGGTAATGCAAACCGACCCCTGGCCGAAGAAGTGGCAAGACATGCGGGAATTCCGTTGGGCGATATTGAATTGTTCAAGTTTTCCAATGATGAGTCCTTCGTGAAGATCAATGACAACGTTCGGGGTGCGGATGTCTTTGTGATCCAGCCCACCAGTTATCCCGTGAACGATAGTATGATGGATCTATTGATCATCATCGACGCCCTGAAGAGGGCCAGTGCGCAGCGCATAAACTGTGTGATTCCGTACTATGCCTACGCTCGTAGTGACAAAAAGGATCAACCCCGCGTGCCCATTACGGCTAAGTTGGTGGCAGATCTGATCACGGTCGCAGGGGCAGACCGGGTGGTAACGGTGGATCTGCATGCGGATCAGATTCAGGGATTCTTCAACATTCCCGTGGATCATCTCTATGCTATTCCGTCCTTTGCGCGCTATTTCAAGAGCATCATGCAGATGGATGACATCGTGGTGGTATCTCCGGATTCGGGGGGAGCAAACCGTGCCAGGGCTTTGGCCAAGAGGCTGAACTGCTCTCTGGCAATCGGTGACAAACGGCGCAGCGGCAATGACGACAATGCCGAATTGCTAAATATCATCGGTGATGTGTCCGGGAAGACAGCCATCCTCTTTGATGATATCGTCGATACCGGCGGCAGTTTGATCAAGGTGGCATACGCATTGCGGAGTCAGGGAGCCAAAAAGATCTTTGCTGCCTGCACCCATGGAGTGCTTTCCGGGAAAGCAGTGGACCTTTTGGAGGCTTCTCCCATTGAAAAGCTTTTTATTACAAACACAATCCAGCTGACTGAAAGAAAAGCCCGCTGCAAAAAGATTGTGCAACTCTCGATTGCGGAAATGCTGGCTATTGCCATCAAGAAAATCCACATCGGAGAGTCTATCAGCCTGTTATTCAGATAATATCAGATAGTAAATAAATGGAGGAATAATGATATTTACTCTAAACGCAGAACCTAGAAACACCGTGAAAAAGAGTGATCTTACCAAGCTCAGAGCTTCCGGTATGATCCCTGCTGTGGTTTACGGTGCCGGTGTGGAAGCTACTAAGCTGTCCGTACAAGAGATAGAATTCATGAAGTGCTATAAAAACAGCTTCAAGGAATTGGCCTTTTATGAAGTAAACCTGGATGGTAATAAGTATCATACCATTCTCAAAGACAAGCAGATGCATCCCGTGAAAAGAAACTTCTTGCATCTGGATTTCCTGGTCCTTGATCCCGATAGCACCATGGAACTTGAGATCCCGCTGAACTACATTGGCGAAGCTGCCGGCATCAAGGAAGGCGGCTTTATGGATGTGATCCAGCGCACCATCAAAGTGCAGTGTAAAGTGACTGACATCCCTGAAGGCCTGGAACTGGACGTTTCGGACATGGAAGTCGGCGATGCCAAGCACGTTGGCGATCTGCCCAAGGGTGCCTGGGAATACAAGGACAGCGACGATATCACATTGGTCGTGATTCACGCTAAGGCAACTGCTGAAGAAGTCGAAGAAGAAGAAACCGAAGAAGAAACCGAAGAAACTGAGGCTCCTGTCGAAGAGTAAAGTCTGTGAGATTGATTCTGGCCTTGGGAAACCACCCTCCTCGCTATCACAACACCAGGCACAATATTGGTTTTATCTGCCTGGACCGTTGGGCTGCTGTGTATAAGCTCGGTTATAGTAGCGAACCCCTGTATGACTATCTTGTTTACAGACATGTGGTGGCCATCAAACCCAAGACCTTCATGAATCTCTCAGCAAAGGCACTCAGAGCGGCAATGCTGCGCTGGAAGATCACAGAATGCCTCGTAGTTCACGATGACATCGAGCTGGAAGCCCGGGACTTGCGCGTGCGCAGCGGGGGAGGAGACGGTGGCCATAACGGCCTGAAATCCCTCTTTGAAGTGCTGCCACCAAGTGATCTCAGGCGGATCAGGATCGGCATCGGCCGTTCTCCTTTTTTGCCTGCAGATAAATATGTCCTGCAGGAATTTGAGCCCGGTGAACTGGAGCAGTATGATGAATGCCTAAAGCTCGTTTCAGGTTTCTTGGACACTTATGTACACAGAGATTTCAACACAGTGTTGAATGACTATAGTAAATACAAAAAATCCTATTCTGGTGAGAAAACAACCAGAATCGAAAGTCCAAAGGAGGAAAAGGATGATTAAGGATTATGAACTGATGGCGATATTTGCCCCCAAGCTGAGCAATGATGAGGCTGATGCGGCCAATGAGGCCATTCTGACTCAACTGCGCGAAGCCGGTGC
>CAZWUD010000174.1:0-3405 GCA_964637055.1 uncultured Candidatus Cloacimonadota bacterium | reverse complement strand
TTGTCCGCCAGGCTGATCAGGCGCTCACTATGGGTGGCCAGGATGATGATCCGCCCCTGATTTTTGAGCCGGTATAGCCAATCTATCAGCAAGTCCGTTGAGCCCTCAGAAAGCCCGGTCTCCGGCTCATCCAAAAGCAGGATGGGGCTCCGGATCGAGTCACAAATCCCAAAAAGCAGCAGGCGCTGCTCGCCTCCGCTCAGATTTTGCGGGGCTTCCCCCAAAAGGTCCGTGATGTCAAAAGTTTGGGCTGAGCTTGCGATCCTGCGCCGCATCTCGTCGGACTCCAGGCCGAGATTTTCAAGGGCAAAAGCCAGCTCCAATTCACAGGTCGGAAATAGCATCTGCATCCCCGCATCTGCCAGCCCCACTGCCATATAGCGATAGATCTCGCAGAGCGGAACTGCTCTGAGATCAAGCGTTCCCAGCCGGATCTCGCCGCTCAGATCTGCATCGATGCTCTGGGGAATCACCCCGCAGAGACTGTGGATCAAGCAGCTTTTTCCGGAGGCATTGGGGCCGCTGATCACCGTGATCTCACCGGGACGCGCCTTTAGCGAGATGTCCTGCCAGATCAGGTTCTGACTCTCGGGAAAGCGCAGGCTGAGGTCTGTGACCTGCAGATCAGGGGAAGATTTGGAAATCTCTGATTCCCTCAAAGATCATGGGCTCGGCAAAGGCGTCTCCCAGATTCTGCTCTTCCGAGCTATCCGGATAGTTGATCTTCACCATCGCGGCCGAGCTCAGATTCCAATCCAGGATTTTGGAGATCGAAATCAGGCTCGAGATGTATTTCAGATGTATCAAAGACTGGGCATCACATTGCAGATAAACGATATCCTTCATCCACATACCGCCCGGGATTTGCGGACTTTTCAGGTTGTAAGAGCCATCTTTTGTGAGCTCCAGCACTGCTCCTGCCAATTGACCCGGATAGCTGAGCATCTGGGTCAGCCCATCTTTGCTATAAAGCACCACATTCTTGATCGGCTCATCACTGAGCGTGGGCAAAAACTCGTCAAAACGGTAACCCTGCATGCGCACAAAAGGCTTGGGATCTGCCACCAGGCTTTGTGTATCCAAAAAGCCCTCCATCGGCATAAATTTCACCGGCATGGCGATCTCTTTGTGCTCTTCCAGGCGGACTTCGGCCAGATCTCTCACCCAGTATTGACTGCGCAGATGCGGAAAGATCACGCGGAGCTGTTCCCTCGGAAAGATCTTGCCCTCTTCACTAAAGGCCAGCCAGCAGGTGAGCGTATCCCACTCTGCCCGGTTAAAAACCACCTCGTAGCGGTCTCCGGAGACAAAGCGGATTTTCTGAAAGTCTCCAAAGCCCTGTCCGGCAAGCCAGTGGTCAAAGCGGATCCCCTTCCAGGTCTGAGTGACGGTCTCTTTGTCCACTTCTTTGCTGGTGGTAAATTCCCCTTCCTGGATGCGGAACCAGCTCTCATAGGGATATTCATGGGCATGGCCTTCACGATCCACGACCATAATGGCCGCAGCCGAGGTGAGCAAACAGAGTAGCATTAAACTGATGATGTATTTCATATAATCCTCATTTTCTTGAGACTTGTATAGATTGCAAAGCTGAGATATCCGCCCAAAATGCCGGAGGCCAGAGAGAGCGAACCAATCCCCGCCAAAATCAGGGGCGGATGCCTGAAGATCAATACCGCTGAGATCAATGCACCAGCCAGATTTGCCAAAGCGCAGATCGTCAGATGAGCAGGCAAGCGCTTGCGGTGCCGGAAGCATACCATCAAAAGATCAGCAATCACCCCCGGGACAGTGTAGGTGATCAAAGAGATGGCGCCTTGATTGCCGGCAATGCCAAAGATCAATACGCCAATGGCTTGCAAGAGCCCGAAAGCCGTGCCGGTGTAGGGTTTGCCCACGATCATCACCGCCAGGACCAGCCACATCATATAAAATCCCCCGGCAAATGAGCCACCCGGGATGCCCAGTGGAGTGGAGACCATCTTGATGATCGACCCCACGATCGGCTTGATGGCGATGCCAATGGCCGCAAAGGTGGCGATCAGGATCAGATCCCGCACGGTGAAACGCTTTAGCATATCAGGTGAGTCTCTTCATTTCTCCGGATTCGGGGTCTATCAAGATCATCTCGATGCCGGCCTCGCAAAAGAGCTGGGTGGCAAATTCATCGGGATAGCTGTGGGCTATGTACATTTGTTTGATCTCGGCATTGATGATCATGCGGGCACAGATGCTGCAGGGCTGATGTGTGCAGTAAAGCACGGCTCCGCGGGTGCTATTGCCATTGATGGCAGCCTGAATGATCGCATTTTGTTCTGCATGCACTCCCCGGCAAAGCTCATGCTTTTCGCCGGAAGGCACATGCAACTTCTCTCGCAGACATCCCAATTCAGCACAGTGCGGGCTGTTTTTGGGACTTCCGTTGTAGCCAGTGGCTATGATCTGATTGTCACGCACCAATGCAGCTCCGACGGCTCGGCGCAGACAGGTGCTGCGGGTGGCCGCCAGTTCGGCCATGCGCATGAAATATACTTGCCAGGTGGGCCGTGAATTCATCTTTTTACCTTAATTCTTTGATTATCTATCAGAAAGTCAGATTCGAGCTTGACAAGATTCTGTCAAGAAGGAATACAGGGATGATAAACTATTTAATAAGGAAAGTGAAAGCGTGAAAATCCCCGGATCAAAATCTATCCTTCAACGCCTGATGCTGCTGATGGCCTATCAAAAAGCAGACATGGAGTTTCATAACTTCAATCCCTGCAATGACGTCCTGGAGCTGGAAACCGCTCTGAAGAGCTATGGTTATGAGTCCCGAGATGAAGGAAAAAGCCGCAGCTTTCACTTTTGCCCGGATATCCACCAGAGCAGCACTCATAACTACCGTTTTGAGCAAAACGCCACCGGCTTCCGGCTCTGGCTCAGCTTTTTGGCAGCAATCCCCGGGCAAAGCTCCACTGTCTGGGTCTCGGACATCCTGTTGCAGAGAGGATATGCGCCGCTTACCCAAGCCCTGCAAGCCATGGGGGCAGAGGTAAGCCTCAACGGTAATCTGCTGGAGATCTCAGGCTCGCAGCTCTGCGGGGGCAAACAGCATCTGGCAGGAGATATCAGCAGTCAATATGCCAGCTCCCTGATCCTGGCATCTGGCAGCATGGCCGCCAATTTGCAGCTGGAGCTCAATCCCCACCAGGTCTCGCAGAGCTATATCGAGCTCACATTACAGATCTTGAAACTCTTTGGCGGCAAAGTCAAAAGAAGCGGGACTTTGCTTGAAATCTCTGCAGATCAGCTCCGCCTGCCCCAAGCCTACAAAGTTGATTCTGACATATCGACTCTGGCATATTATACGGTCCTGGCAGCCCTCGACACTAATACCGTGATTTTCAAAGTCCGGCTCAATCC
>CAZWUD010000173.1:0-3421 GCA_964637055.1 uncultured Candidatus Cloacimonadota bacterium | reverse complement strand
CCACCAGGACTTTGAAGGGCACCTTTGTCTGGTTTTGGATCAAATCCACTATGGGGGTTGTCACGTTTTGCAAGTGTTCTCCCAGGATCTGCATTACCTGGTCGGTATCTTTATTCGTCATACAATCTCCCTGTCGCTTTTGGGAGTATATCCCAAAAGCACAAAATATCTCTTGCCAAATATACAAAAGTCTTAAAAACTGTCAACCGTAAAGGAGATGAAGATGTGCGGAAGATTTTGCCAGGTGATCAAGCATGATCAATTGCAGAGCTTGCAGCGGGAATTGAAAGCTGAGCTGAATTCTGTTCAAATGCTGATCTCTTTTAATGTGGCGCCCACCCACAGCGTGATGGCGATCCTCGCCAAAGGCGACCGGCGCTATGGCGGCTTTTTCCGGTGGGGACTGGTGCCATCCTGGATGAAAGAGCTCCCGCGCACTGCCCTCATCAACGTCCGCTCCGAAACTATCCACAGTAAGCCCTCTTTCAAAGCTTCATTCATCCGCCGCCGGGCTTTGGTGCCGATCAATGGCTTTTATGAGTGGCAGGCTCCCGGCAAGATCCCATATTACATCTATCCCGCAGAGGGGGGACTGCTGCATCTGGCCACAATCTATGACCTCTGGGAAGGCGCTGACGGCAGCTACCTGCCCAGCTTGGGCATCATCACCGCCCCCGCCAATGATTTTATGAGCAGGCTGCATCACCGCATGCCCGTGGTGATCACGGGAGCTGCGATCGATCCCTGGCTGGATCCCGATATGCAGGATATCAGGCTGGCGCGGGAAATGCTCCAGCCGGCACCGGAGGGGATGCTGGATTGTCACAGGGTGAGCCCTGCGGTCAATAAGGTTTCAAACAACTATCCAGAGCTGATTCTAGAAGATACCCATCAGGAGGAACTACACTTTTTATGAGACATGAAGAACTGCCCAAAGTATTGGTGATCGATGACGATATCTCTGTGCTGGATTGCATCCGGCTGAGCCTGAGAGATGAGCAAATCTGCCAGCTGAGCATCTGTGATGATCCCATCAGAGCATTACAGATGGTAAAAGAAGAGAGATTTGCCACCGTGATTACTGATGTATTGATGCCAAAAGTAAATGGTCTGGGGATCTTGAAAGCGGTTCGGGAACGTGACCCGAATATCCCCGTCATCTTCATCACCGGGAATTCTGACGATGAGATTTTGCAAAAAGCAATCCAAATCGGTGTCTTTGAATTTATCAAAAAACCCTTTGTTTTCAACGACCTGATCATAAGGGTGAAAAGGGCTCTTGAGGCATATCAGCTCCGGGTCCAAAATGAGCTTTACAAAACCAATCTCAAAAATCTGGTTTTGGAGCGCACAGTTGAGCTGATGGATGCCAAGAGCAAGCTGGAGAAAAGCTATCTGAATACCATCCTTGCCATGGTGACTGCGATGGAGGTCAATGACGTCTATACCCGCGGTCATTCAGAGCGGGTGACGGCCATCTCCATCGGGCTGGGCAAGGCTCTGGGGCTGAGCTTTGCAGAATTGGCTGATCTGAGAATCGGCGCTTTGCTGCATGATCTGGGCAAGATCGGGGTGATCAGCAACGTGCTGAACAAAGCGCACAGCCTGGATCAGGAAGAGTATGACCTGATCAAGCAACATCCCGAGATCGGGGCCAGAATCGTGCTTCCCATCGGCTTTCCGGATTCCATCAGCAAGATAATCCTGCAGCATCATGAGTGGTACAATGCCGAGGGCTATCCCCAGGGGCTGGAAGGGGAGGATATCCACTACTTTGCGCGAATCGTGAGTGTGGCGGATAGCTTTGACGCCATGACCAGCAAGCGGAAGTATCGGGAAAATCTGGATTATAACGCTGCATCAAAAGAGATCTACCTCGGCGGGGGAAAGCAATTTGACCCCACTATAGCCAGGCTCTTTTATGAAAAGCGAAATACGATATTGGACGTCCTGGATAGCAATATGGCACTGGACGAGCTTTTGACTGAGGCTCTTTAAGGGGGCCTCAGCCCGGGCTCGATCAAGCAGGGGAAAAGAAAAACCGGAAGCCGAAACTCCCGGTCTGTATAGGCTTTGTGTGATTTATCTATTCGCCGAATTTGGCCACTTGATCCGGGATAATGAGTTCTGCCTCGGTGGCTGCCACGACGTCTGCAATGCTGGTGCCGGCAGATACTTCCCTTAGCACCAATCCTTTGGGGGTGACTTCTATCACAGCCATGTCGGTGATGATGAGGCTCACCTTACTCTTGGCAGTGAGGGGGAGATTGCAATCTTTGAGGATCTTGGGATTGCCGCGCTTGTCCACGTGCTCCATGGCCACGATCACTTTGCGGGCACCGGTCACGAGGTCCATTGCGCCGCCCATGCCGGGCACCATCTTTCCGGGGATCATCCAATTTGCCAGATTGCCATGGGCATCTACCTGCAAGGCTCCCAATACGGTAGCGTCGATATGTCCGCCCCGGATGACGGCAAAGCTGAGGGCGCTGTCAAAGAAAGAAGCACCATTGAGCTGTGTAATATTGCCTCCGCCGGCATTGATCATATCGCGATCTTCATAGCCTTTTTCCGGGCTGGGCCCCACCCCGAGCATGCCGTTTTCACTCTGGAAAACCACGTGCACGCCGGATGGGATGTAGTTCACGGCCAAGGTGGGCAGGCCGATGCCGAGATTTACGTAATCTCCGTCGTTAAATTCCTGGGCGATTCTGAAGCCAATTAGTTCTCTTTTATCCATTACAAGCCTCCGTACTTTGCACTATGTAATCCACAAAAACTCCGGGAGTGGCGATGAGCTCGGGATCCAGATCTCCGGTCTCCACAATGTGCTCGGCTTCCACGATCGTGGTGCGGCCGGCCATTGCCATGATGGGATTGCTATTGCGGGCTGTCTTGCGATAGATCAGATTGCCCATCTTGTCTGCCATATAGGCCTTTACGAGGGCAAAGTCACTCTCGATGGCGGTTTCCAGGATGTAGTCCTGGCCCTTGACCTTGAGGATCTGTTTGCCTTCTTCCACCACGGTGCCGAGGCCTGTGGGAGTGAGTACTCCGCCCAATCCGGCGCCAAAACAGCGGACTCTTTCCATCAACGTGCCCTGAGGAACCAGCTCGATCTCGATCTCGCCGGCATTCATCTGGGCCTGGATGCTGCGGTTTGTTCCCAGATGGGAAACCTGGGCGCTCTTGATCAGCCTGGCGGCGACCAATTTGCCCACACCTCTGTCTTCCCAATCGGAAGCGATGACGATCATGTGCAGATCACCAATCTCTGCTTCCACGATTGCGTCGATGATAGATTCCGGTGCGCCAACAGCCAAAAAGCCGCTGATGGCAAGCCTGCTGCCTGGTTTGATCATTGCGGCAGCTTCTTTAGCAGTAATAATCTGTGCCATATCATCTCCTAATTTTCTATATT
>CAZWUD010000172.1:0-3459 GCA_964637055.1 uncultured Candidatus Cloacimonadota bacterium | reverse complement strand
CGGCATCGGCCAGAGGCAGGGACGTGAGCTCCAGCTCTCCGGCGGCGACTTGATCGGCCACTTCCTGTGCGGTCAAAGACTTGTGATGCATGGCATTTGCCAGCCAGATGGCTGCCCCTTTACTTAGGGCACCGGCGTTTTGCAATTGCTCCACGATGAGATTTGGCAGAGGCTTGCCGTCTTCGGTGGCGCCGTCCACTCCTAGAAAGCGCAGAACTGTGCGCTCGATGGTCACGGAACTGTAGCCCTCAAAGAGCCAGTCAAAATCTGCAGTGATCTTTTTGGCTGCGGTTCTGGCGCGGGTCACCAGATTTGTGTCAAGATCGAGTTTAAGCATTTATACTCCAAATATGATGGTATTATTCTGATTACGACCTTTTTTGTCAGGTGCATTTGGTCAAGTGATTTCCCTGCAAGCTCAGCCGGATGCAGGTCTTCCGTGAGCACAAAGAGCTTTGCTACCCTGCCCGAAGATAGCCAAAATCTCAATCCCCTCAAAAGCTCCGATATAGCGATGCCACATTGCCGATCAGGCTGAGGTCGCTGTGATCGTCAGGATCGATCAGGATGGGATTGTATTCCTGATTCAGCGGAAGCAGGACCACGGTGTGGGTGCTGCTATCCAGAGTCATCATTTTCAGGGTGATGGCGCCGTCGATACGCACGGCACAGATCTTGCCGGAAAGCTTTGCCCAATCGCTGCACTGATAGATGATGATGATATCGTCATGACGCAGAGTGGGTTCCATGCTGTGACCATTGACTCTGAGGCTGATGAAATTGCCGGGATTGCCCTTGAGCTGTCCCTTGCGGATGGAGATGGTATCTGTCGTGGGGACACTGCTTTCCACCGGAGGGCCGGCTGCGATCTCGCCGGTGACCGGGATGTCGATCACGGAGCTGTCCACGAGGTTCATCTTGGCTTCGGCGATTTCCTCCAAGCTCTTATTCAGCATGGATTGCAGAGTTTCCCAGCCCTTATTTTGGTGCAAAGCCAATTCGTTTTTGGATTCACAAAAGATCTCACCCTCTCCGGTGAGCAACCAGTGCAAATCCACCTTATACTTTTTCCAAAGCACCAGCATGCTCTCAATGGAAGGATTGGTCTTGCCACTTTCCATCTGCGAGATAGCTGAGGCATTGACATTCATGTCATTGGCCATTTGATACTGTTTGAGGCCGAGCTTTTTGCGCAGCGTCTGGATTCTCTCACCAAGCATAGCTTTACTCCTATTTAGTTTTGGCAGACTTTTAGATTTCCACCATGAAGTCACGGTATAAGCAGCGCTTAGCTTGTCAAGAGAAATTATCGCTTTTGCTAATATCTTGTGAGAATAGGGCTGATTCTGCTGAATTTGTAGCCGACATATAGGCAGAGGCGCTATTTGTGCCCAAGCTTTAGCCCATCTGATGCTGAAGCTATTGGCTCAGCTTTGTCCCACGATCTTCGTGTGGACAGAGGAGCATCCTGCGACAATCTCTACTTTAAACTCCTTAAATAGCCTGGCTGCGTTTTGGGCATCAGATCTTTTGCTGCTGCTGGCGCGTGCAGGTATTCCCAAAGATGCGGGTGATTTCAATAAAAGAAATTGTGCAAAATATCCTGAGCTCTGGCAGTATAAGCAATGCAAAAATAGTATCTTGTAGAAAGTTATTGACAAAAAACTCAGCTTAGCTGTATTCAGTTTCTCATGGATAGATCCGATTTACGCCAGATAAGAGATTGAAAATAATGTATATAAAGAATCCTGCAAAGAGGATGGAGGAAAGATGAAAAAAGTCTTGATTATAGCCTTGATTATGCTTGCCCTGTTGCTTGCGGCCTGCGGCCCCAGCGTGAAGGTGCAACGCGTTTCTGCCGATACCACCGCTGATCTGAGCGGTAAATGGAATGCCACTGACAGCCGTTTGGTGGCTGAAGAAATGGTGCGCGACGTGGTTTCCCGCCCCTGGATCAGCCTGTTTACTCAGGAAACGGGACGCATCCCGGTGCTGATCGTGGGCACGATGCGCAATCTT
The DNA here is from genome assembly GCA_964637055.1 of uncultured Candidatus Cloacimonadota bacterium. Lineage (GTDB taxonomy): Bacteria > Cloacimonadota > Cloacimonadia > Cloacimonadales > Cloacimonadaceae > UBA5456. Next base: position 1,440 of record CAZWUD010000172.1, on the reverse strand, counting down.
TCCAGCGAGCACATCGAGATGAATGCCTTTGTCGATGACATCTCCCGAGAATTGATCAATAGCGGTGCCGTGCGCTTTGTGGCCTCCAGTGAGGACCGCGAAGAGATCCGGGATGAGCGCACCCAACAGCAGTATTTTGCTTCTGAAGAAACTGCCAAACGCATGGCAGCGGAGTTGGGAGCGGACTTTATGCTAAAAGGATCCGTGAAGACGATCATGGATCGGGTGGACCGCACTCAGGCCAAATACTATCAAGTGGATTTGCAGCTTATCAATGTGGAAAGCAATGAAACAGTCTGGATGGGCAATAAAGAAATCATGAAGATTGTGGAATCCAATAGATTCAAAATCTAAGCATGCTCTTTATGGCGATCGGTTTTTCAAAGTCAAAGATCTTGCAAAGCCTGAGCTTGTGGCTCTGTGCGATCTTGCTGTCTTCCTGCGCGGCAGGGATACACTCTCCCAAGACCGTCAAAAGTCTGGATGTGGCTCTGGCCATGAGAGATATTCCCGCGGCTTTAATGATCGTGGAAAAACCCGGTGCCTATAAGAAAAAGGAGCGTCTGCTCTACTATCTGGATGCAGGAATGCTGCATCATTACAATGGTGATTGGCAAAAAAGCAATGAGCTATTGCAAGAGGCAGAGGATGCCATCACCGAGCTTTATACCCAGAGTCTATCCCGTGCTGCGGCCTCAATGCTGCTTTCCGACAACAGTCTGGAGTATGCCGGAGAGGACTATGAGGACGTCTATATCAATGTCTTCAAAGCGCTGAATTACTTGAATATGGGAGATCTTGACGGGGCTTTTGTGGAGATCCGGAAAGTGGATGATAAGCTGGGCTATCTGGAGCAGAAATACGCCCGCCTGGCCAAAGAGATGAATAAGGATTCGGACAGCAAGCTGGGGGTCCAGCCCGGGAAGAGTAGTTTTCACTCTTCCGCCTTGGCACGCTATCTGAGCATGGCGCTCTATACTGCTGCCCGGCAGGCTGATAGCGCCCGTATAGACTATGATAACGTTCTCTTTGCTTTCCGCAGTCAGCCGGAAATCTATCCCTTTCCTCTGCCCCAAATCAGCAGCCCGCAAAAGGCGGCAAAAGAGCCCCTGCTGCGCATCATCAGCTTTGTGAATCGGGGACCATACAAGCGGTCTCGGGAATTGCACGTCCATAGCTCAAAGGATATCTTGATCATTGGCAGCGTGGATGATGATGTCCAGATCCAACCCATTGTTTGGGAAGGAATAGAGGATGGCTATTACTTCAAGTTTGCCATCCCGAAATTGGTCCAGCGTGAGCCCAGAGTGGGCAGAATCGATGTGGTCACAGCCACCGGTCGGCGTTATACTCTGCAAAAGCTGGAGGATCTCTCGCTGGTGGCGCAGCGGACATTTGAGGCCAAAGAGCCGATGATCCTGCTGAAAAGCGTCAGTCGCA
>CAZWUD010000171.1:0-3494 GCA_964637055.1 uncultured Candidatus Cloacimonadota bacterium | reverse complement strand
GGTGCTCAGCTCCTCTGGATCCACCAGGTCATGGATGGGGATCTCCAGCTTTTCACAGAGCTCGCGGTTGACGGCGGTCTCGGGGCTCATCTTGTCCCCGCTCAGGCTGAGGATCAGGATATTGGCAGAGTGAGGAAAAAGATGCCGTGCTATCACATAGCCATCGCCACCATTATTTCCACTGCCGCAAAGAATGAGGACGCTTTCTGAGCTTTGCCGGGGATAAATCCGCCGGATCTGATCTGTGCACCTAGCCCCGGCTGTCTCCATCAAGACCCGGGAAGGAATGCCAAATTCTTCCATCGTGCGCGCATCCATCTGGCGCATCTGTTCACGGCTGAGTACATAAGTCATTTTCCCCTCCTTATGCTTTCTGTGGTATGCAGTTTGATCTCTATCGTGCTGCCTTCTCCGGAAGCGCTTTCCACCACCCGGATGCGGCCTTGGTGATATTCTTCGATGATGCGCTTGGCTAGGCTCAAGCCCAAACCCCAGCCCCGGCTTTTGCTGGTGACTCCGGGATCAAAGATCTTCTTCCACTGGCCGCGGGGTATCCCCTTGCCCTCATCACGGATATGCACATAGACAAAGGGACTCCTGTGAGTGGCGGTGAGTATGATATTACCGCCTTTGCCGGACATGGCATCCACGCAGTTTTTGATGAGGTTTTCCAGTGTCCACTTGATCAATTCCCGGTCCATCATCACCTGCAAACCCTCGATCTTGCTGATCAGGTGGATATCGATGCGGCTGCCCAAGTGGGGCATGCGGTGATTGAAGTATTCCACCACATCGCAGAGCACGCTGTGCAGATCGTTTGCCTCCAGTTTATTGACACTGCCCACTTTACCAAAGCGGGAAGCGATGTTTTTCAGATGCTCCAGATCCGCCCGCATATAGGCCAGCATCTGGCTCATATCCGGCTTTTGCTCTCCCTCTGGGGAGCTGTCCATGTAGTCGATCCAGCCCATCAGAGAGGTGATGGGAGTGCCAAATTGGTGGGCAGTTTCCTTGGCCAGGCTCACCCAAAGCGTGTCCTTTTCGGTACGCTTGAGCAGCAGTAACCCATAGCCGCCAAAAAAGACCACCATCAGAGCCAGAAACAATTCCAATATAATGATATTGCGGATATACGAAAGAGCATGAGGAGCGGAAAAATAGATATAACCCATCGAGTCAGCTTCATTGGAAAGCGGCACTTCCGTCATTGAGGATTGGCGGGAAAGTAGCTCAAACTGCTGCTCCATGGGCAATTCCATAAAGTCTGCATTCTCAGGAATCTCCACATTGCGCCAATACAGCGGTTCATGATTGCGGTCCGTCACTATCACAGAGTAATCTATGTTTTTGATAAACTGTTCAAAGGATACGGGCTTGCTATAAAAAGCGTAGCCGGTTAGCTGATCTTCATCCACCAGAGCCGTTTTGATCATCTTGGACATCAGCTCGCCCATGCGAAATTGAGTGTCGAAACTGAGCTCCTCATAGAGGGAATCCGCACTGACATGTATGTTTTTCCAGATCAGGGGCTGCATATTTTCGTCTGTAATGATGATGGGGATGGGGTTTGCCTGCATAAAGTCCGTGGAGATGTAGTCCCAGAGCTGCTGCTGAAAGTCCCTCTCGGCAGTGAATTGGAGATATTTGGAGCTGACTTCCGTCAAAAGCTGAGCATATTTCTCCGCAGCACGCAGGTAGCCATCGGTATAGGCCACATATTTTGCCAGGATGCGGGGCAGATATTCCTGCTCTTTTCTGGCTTGATTGATCAGCACCTGGGTGTATATGGCAAAAAAGACAAAGACCACCATAGAGCCAAAGACGATGTAAAGTCTCAGGCTGTGATAGCGGTTATTTAGTCTTGGCTGTTTCCCAGTGAGAATCGAGTTCTTCAAGGCTGGCCTCGTGTATCTGGTCGTCATTATATTGTTCTTCCACATGGCGGAAGCGGCGGTAAAACTTACGGTTGCAGGCTTTAAGAGCAGCCTCGGCATCGATATTCAGCTTGCGCGCCAGATTCACAATGCTAAAGAGCAGATCTCCCAATTCTTCGCGGATGGCTTCCTCATCTCCGGCTGCCAGCACCTCCTGCAATTCCTCACGTTCTTCGTCGATTTTATCCAAAACATGCTTCAGATCCGGCCAATCAAAGCCCACGGATGCCGCCTTCTCCTGGATGCGCTGAGCATGGATCAGAGCGGGTAAAGCCCGGGGGATGCCGTCCAGCACGCTTTCGCGATCCGTCTTTTCTTTCTTCTTGATACGCTCCCAATTCATCTTCACGCCCTCGGTATCATCTATATCCAGATCCGCAAAGACATGGGGATGGCGGCGCACCAGCTTGTGGCAGATGCCTCTGAGCACATCAGCCATCTCAAAAGAACCCTGCTCTTTGGCAATCTGCACTTGAAAGACCACATGCAAAAGCAGATCTCCCAGCTCCTCCATCAGGGAGTCATCGTCTTTGTCCTCAATGGCTTCCACCACTTCATAGAGTTCTTCGATAAAGTTTGGCACCAGCGACTGCGGCGTCTGTTTGAGATCCCAGGGGCAGCCCGTGTCGGGATCACGAAGAGCGGCAATGATATCTATCAAATCCCTAAATTCAGTCATGTTTTTTACTCTCATTTGTAATCGTCATCACCATCCCCAGGCTGAGCCAGAAAAGGATGCTGACCATGTGTAACTGGATGAAGACATCTGTAATGCAGGCAAAGACCACAGAGATCAAGCTGACCCAGATCCCATAGTGCAAGATATCCTGCCTGCCCTTAATCTTCGTCTTCCAATAGCGGCGCAAAACGTCATATATCACATAAAGATAGGCTACTGCGCCGATGATGCCGATCTGCACCATCAGATTCAGAAAGAGATTGTGCGGATGACCGGCGTAAAGCTTTTCCACCGGCACCACCACCGGATACCAGACCTCCCAGACCCCAAAGCCAATCCCCGTGAGCGGGTTTTGGATAATCTGCAGGGATGCCATATACCAGGCTATGCCGCGGATGATCATCGAGAGATCGCTGGTGACGCCCAGCTCTATCCGGCTCATCATGGAGCTGGGGATGATCATGGGCAAAAGTCCCAAAAAGACAATGCCCAGATAGCGCATTCCTCTGACGCGGATCATAAAGAGAAAGAGCCCGAAAGCCACCGCCAGGATCGCCATACGGGTATAGGTGTAGAGCATGCCAAAGAGGATCAGGGTCGCGGCCAGTCCATAGAGCAGCTTCATAACTTGCTGTCCACTGCGCAAAAGCAAGGTGATGGCAAAGAAAAAGGCTATCGTATAAAAGCCATTTATCGTCATGGCCGTAAACCAGAATGAGCCCAGCCTTTCAAAGGGATTTTGGATGGCGATGACGATCCCATAGGCGCCCACAAAGGCGGCCACGGCCACGATCGCTTTCATCCAGATCAAGAAAGATCGCTCTGTGATGCGCGCATTTCTACATAGCGTGAGGATAATGATGGGCACGATGATGGTGGTG
>CAZWUD010000170.1:0-3507 GCA_964637055.1 uncultured Candidatus Cloacimonadota bacterium | reverse complement strand
ACCTTTTTCTTCATCTGGCTGATCCTATTTTACACCAACCTTTGAGACACTACCCCATCGGATTACTTCCGGTCCAGAATTCGAGAGTGTTAAATAGTAGTATATCTACGACACCTGCAACGTAGTAGACGGGAACAACATTCAATACCCAAAACATGACCTGGTTGATCCATTTGTCACCAAAATTCTGGTTGAAGTCATAGACTTTACGAGTTGCAGCAAAATTGCCGAAACAACCTGCCACTCCGACGGTTAGGATTACCACTAACATTGTGATGCTGACGAGCTTAACGATTCTGTTCATTACAGATCTCCTTTTTTGTTTCGTTTCGCGTAGTCAGGTAGTAAAACGCGGGTATCACGATCAGAGTCAGGAAAGTGGAAACGATCAACCCGCCTATAGACACAATGCCCATGGACACACGGAATTCACGTCCCGCAGAGCCGATACCCAAAGCCATGGGAATCATCCCAAATACGATCGAGACCGTGCTCATGATGATGGGTCTGAGCTTCAGCTTTCCTGCTTCCAAAAGTGCGTCATGCGAACACACACCTTCTTTACGCTTGATATTCACATAATCTAGTATTAATATAGCGTTATTTACCACAATACCAACTAACATTATCATCGCCAGCATAGAAAACATGTTTATGCTGACGCCGGAAATGACGAGGGAAAGAATCACTCCGATGATGGCCAGAGGCACTGTCGCCAGGATGATCAGCGGTTGGGCAAAGCTCTCCAGGATCGCTGCCAGCAGCATATATGTGAGTAGTACGGCCAGGATAAAGGTCCGGATCATATCGGTCATGGTTTCATTGAGCATTTCGGCTTCCTCTCCCCAGCGAATACCGTATCCATCCGGCAGATTCAGCTCTTCCATACGCTGACCGATTGCTCTTTGGATCGGGCCTGAGGAGTAGCCTTTGGCTATATTTCCTGAGATCTCGATGGACTTGAAACGGTCCATGTGTTGCCTCTGATTCACACCCACGTCAAATTCCATATCTACCAGTTGTGATAGCAGATAGGGTTTTGCATTGATGATTACGTTCAGATTCATCAGCTCATCCGGGTGGTTCACATCTTCCTCAGGTAAGGTCAGCCGGATGTCATATTGATTACCACCTTCACGGTAATATGTGGTCACCATGCCTTCGATGCTGCTTCTGAGGGCGATGCCCAGTTCATAGACCGTGGCGCCGATCTCCGCCATGCGGTCGCGCCGCGGATAGAGCGTGATCTCAGCTGTGCCGGGACGTGAGCTGGAATCGACGTTCACCAGTCCCGGGATATCCCGGATCTGATCCATCACGTCAAATTTTAGTTCTTCCAGGACTTCCTGATCCTGTCCCTGCAGATAAAAGCTCACTCCGGTGCCCATGGGTCCCATAGTGCCCTGGTCGCTCACTTTGATCACGGCATTGGGAATATCGGCCAGATCCTGAGTAATGAGCCCTGCCATTTCCAGGGTAGTGTACTCACGCAGATCCGCATCCACCAGCTTCACGTCGGAGCTTGCCAGATTGCTGCCGATATTGATGGCTCCCTGGCTTCCGATATTGGAAATCACGTGCTCAATCTCGTCATATTTGGCCAGACGTTCATTCACTTCTCTCACCACTTTTGAGCTTTGTTCCAGGTTCACGCCCTCGGGCAATTCCATCGTGACACTGAGATTTCCCTGGTCCATTGTGGGCATCAATTCAAAGCCCAGACCGGGCACCAAAAAGAGCGAGCCGACCAGCATCAACAGGGAGATCACCAGGATCCCCAGACTGCTGGCTTTGCTCCTGAGCACCCAGGACATAAATCTCTGATAAAGTCCGCTGAATTTATCAAAAAGCGCGTCAAATCTCAGTCCAAACTTGCTGTCATGCTTGTCTTCGGGAATGATGCGCGATGCCAGCATGGGCACGATCGTGAAGGATGAGATCAAAGAGAAAACAGTGGCAAAGGTCACCGTCAGGGCAAATTCCTTCAGGAATCCGCCGATCATGGAGCTCATCGAGGCGATCGGCAAAAAGACCACGATATTGGTCATGGCAGATGCCAAAACCGCCACGGCGATCTCGGAGGTTCCCTTCAAGGAAGCTTCCTTTTTGCCCTTACCCATTTCCGTGTGGCGGAAGATGTTTTCGATCACCACCACAGAGTTTGTCACCAGGATACCCACCGCCGTGGAAAATCCCGTCAGAGTCAGCATATTCAGGGTAAATCCTGCGGTCTGCAAAAAGATGAAGGTGGAGATGATTGAGATCGGCATGGAAAGCGCCACGATCAAGGTGGAGCGCAGATCATGCAGGAAGAGGAATAGTACCAGCCCTGTGAGCAGGATGCCCAGCCAGATCGTCGTCAGCGTGTCATTCACGGTGGCGCGGGTAAAGTCGCTATCGTCGCGGATGACGTTGAGCTGTGCGCCCTCAGGCAGTCCCTTGCGCAATTCCGGAAGGGCTTTATTTACCTCTTCGGCGATGCTCACCACGTTTCCGTCAGAGCTGCTGGTGATTGAAAGGCGCACCACGTTATCATTTTCCGTTTGATCTTTGACGTTGTAATATATAGCTTTTTGGGTGATCTTTTCCTGAGCATCCTTCACTGTGGCCAGGTCTCCCAATCTCTTGGCGCCCTGCATGGTGGGGATCTTTAGGTCTGCGATCTCTTCCACACTGGAATACTCACCTTTCATGCGCACGGAATAGTCTTGCGTGCCGCGGCTGAAGCTGCCCGCGGGCATGTCGATATTCTGTGCAGCCAGGATCTGATTGAGCTGAGCCAGGGGGATGCTATTTTGATATATCATCCGATTTGGCATTTCCACCGTAATCTCGCGGATCGCTCCGCCGGACAGGCTCACTTGGGCCACGCCCTTGATCTGGGATATCCGTTCTTTCAAGGAACCATCTGCCAGGTCATAGAGCTCGCGCGGATCCATATCTCCGGTGAGCACCAGATCCATAAAGGGGAAGCTGCTCATGTCAAATTTTTGCACAGTGGGACGGTCGATTCCATCCGGCATTTGCCGCATGATGGCATCCACTTTGTCTTTCACTTCCGCACTGGCGACGTCGATGTCTTTATCCAGGTCAAATGCAACCATCACGATCGATACGTTTTCGATCGAATAACTCTGCGTATAGTCGATCTGGGGCACGGTGGACACTGCATCCTCGATCTTGTCTGTCACCTGAGTCTCCACCTCGCGGGGGCCCGCTCCGGGATAAACCGTCGTCACGGATACAAATGGCAAGGTTACATCCGGCAGGAGATTCAGCGGCATATTCATGTAGGCCATGGTTCCAAAGACGATGAAGACCATGATGGCCATGGTGACCAGGACGGGTCTATCTATGGATAGTTTTGCTAAAAACATGTTTTAGTCCTCAATGATCCTTATCTTGGAGTCTTCTTGCAGGGATTTGAGCCCCTCTGTGATGATTTTATCACTTTCGGAAAGCCCTTCGGTGATCACATAGTGCAATTGATCCGAAAGCCCCGTCTGT
>CAZWUD010000169.1:0-3509 GCA_964637055.1 uncultured Candidatus Cloacimonadota bacterium | reverse complement strand
GGAAGGTGTAATCCTCATAATCTCCCACCACGTTTTCCGGGGGATAGAAGGTCACATTTGTTCCAAGCCCATCGCCGCTGTTGAGCTGGCTATAGCCCACATTGCCGCTGGTGGGTGTCACAAAAAGCTGGATCGCACCTGGATGCGATATATTGTCCACCGAATAGACATAAGGTAAAGAGCTCCCCGGCATAAGTCCCACAAAATCAACCGTCAATGGCACGTCCTCAGGAGTGCTGAAGATATAGCCATCCGGGATCTCCGCTTCCAGATTCGGGAAGTTAAAAATCGGAGCATCCAGCTGATTGCTTACGGATACTTTGAACAACCACGTGCTTTGCCCCAGGTCTCCGGAGCTCAGCTCTTCATCAGCAATGGTGATGGCGATGGTTTCACTGCCGTGCCACGTGGGCTCAAGAGGTGTAAAGCTCAGCTTTGTGAGCTCCCCGGCCACCGTTGTGATATCGAAATGATCACTTTGAGACCAATAGAAGTAGATGGGCTCTCCAGGATCGGCACCCGTTATATAGGGAGCAAAGTCCTTGATCCAGGTACTTCCTTGAAAAAACTGATCATCACCGACATCCGGGAGATTGAAAGGTATATCCGTGAGATTAAAACTCAAGCCTTCCCTGGTTGAATCTTGCTGCTGCCTGAGATTGGCATAGAAATCGGAAGTGAAATCTTCCTCGGTAAGACTGCGTACATCGACCGCTTGTCCTCCCAAGAGCATAACGCTCAGTAGGACCACATAAATTAATAATAGTCTTTTCATGAGACTCTCCTAGTTTAATTACTTTATTCAAACCGCAAACTCCAGATAAATATTCACTTAGAGGAGCAGCAGATATACTATTCACTAGTCTTTGAGCTTGGCTTCCACTCGCTTCAAGCAAGCCCTGATGCTTAATATGTCCCAAAAATACCGCTAAGTCCCTTTCTGTCAAGGTTTTTTTGCTTGTGATACAGCACTTTTTTTGTGTGTCTTTTCATCCACAGATGCTCTATTTTAATCAACAGCAAAGCCACAGCCCCCTCTGGGGCTGATCTCATCTGAATATCAAAGTTTGACACCTATCTTCAGGCTAGCGTAAGCAACGACACAGCAGTATTTTGCAGATAAAGACAAGCCGGCTCCTTGAATATGGGCAAAAGTCCCTCTGTCCGGCATTACACAAATTGATCCCGCTTTAGCTCCCCGCAACTTGTGGAAATATATCCACAAAGCACCGAAAAAAAAACAATCCGCTTTGAACAATTCCCTTTGGCCTGCATATATCGATCAGTCCGGTAAGGCAAGCTGTGTTATCATTCCAATAGTCACCCTGACACTATTTGTTAGTTGACAATAGTTATGCTTCGATTATACTTTGGATCAAACAATAATATCTGATTCCTAATGGAGGATAAAACAATGGCAAAATATCTGATCGTAGGCGGAGTGGCCGGTGGTGCCACTACTGCTGCCAGGCTTAGACGTCTGGACGAACACGCTGAAATCATCATGTTTGAACGCGGTAGCTACATTTCTTATGCGAATTGCGGACTACCTTATTATGTGGGCGGAATAATCACAGATCGCGACCGCCTTTTTGTGCAGACACCCGAGAGTTTCAAAGCTCGTCTGAATGTAGATGTGCGCATCCAGCAAGAAGTGATGAGCATCGACCGCAAGGCCAAAACTGTCCTAGTGCAGAAAGCAGACGGAACCCAGTATAGCGAAAGCTATGACAAACTGGTGCTTTCCCCTGGTGCAGAGCCTCTCAGGCCGCCCATTCCCGGCATTCAGGATGATGTGATTTTCACCATGCGCAACGTTCCTGATACCGATAAAATTACCAAGTTTATCGACAGTAAAAAAGTTCAGCATGCCGTGATCGTGGGCGCAGGCTTCATCGGTCTGGAGATGGCGGAAAACCTTCACCACAGGGGCATCCGCGTCACCATCGTAGAGATGGCCGAGCAGATGATGACACCCCTGGATTATGAGATGGCCGCAGCCGTGCACCAGCACCTGAAGACAAAGAATGTGGAATTTTATCTCAAAGATGCAGTGAGTTCATTTGTGCGCGAAAAGGGGGGCCTGCAAGTGCGGCTCAAAAGCGGACGCTCTCTGCCCACCGATATGGTGATTCTCTCTATTGGCGTGCGCCCGGACAGCAAACTTGCCGAAGAAGCCGGGCTGGACTTGGGCATCAACAAAGGCATTAGAGTGAATGAATACATGCAGACCAGTGACCCTGAAATCTACGCTCTGGGCGACGCCATCGTCTATCCCAACCCCATCACCGGTGAGGAAGCCCATACCTATCTGGCTGGACCGGCAAACAGACAGGGCAGATTGGTTGCGGATAACATCGTAAATGGAAATGTCCGCAAGTATCAGGGCAGCATTTCCACCGCGATCGCCAAAGTATTTGACATCACCGTGGGTGCCACCGGAGTCTCAGAAAAAACCCTGAAGAAATCCTCCATTCCGTACATATCCTCGATAATTCATGCCAGTTCTCATGCCGGATACTATCCGGATGCTTTGCCCATGACCATCAAGATCGTCTTTTCTCCCGATAACCACAAGCTCTTGGGTGGGCAGATAGTGGGCTTTGATGGAGTGGACAAACGTACGGACATGCTGGCCAATATCCTGAAATGTAACGGAACTATCTACGATATGCAGGAGATCGAACACGCCTATGCCCCACCTTATTCCAGCGCCAAGGACCCCGTGAATATGGCGGGTCTGGTAGCAGAAAATATCGTGAAAGACATGGTGAAAATCGTCCATTGGAATCAGATTGGCGATCTGCATCTGGAAGACTATACCCTGATCGATGTACGCACCGAAGAAGAAAATGCCCTGGGTGCCATCGAAGGCTGCATCCATATACCCGTGGATGAATTGCGCGAGCGCATGAGCGAGATTCCCCAAGACAAAAAGATCATTGTGTTCTGCGCCTCTGGTCTGCGTTCCTACTTTGCCTCCAGGATACTGACGCAGAGCGGATTTGATGATGTCTCAAATCTCAGCGGCGGCTATATCACCTATGAAACCGCCACCCAAAAGCAGGGTAATGAAGATATCTTCTCCGGAGATTACATCGGTAAAGACGACCACATTTATCAGGGTAAAGACCCATGTGCGCCGCTGAGTAAAGCCACGATAATAGACGTGGATGCCTGCGGATTGCAATGCCCCGGACCCATCATGCTGCTAAAACAAGAAATGGATAAGATCAAGGATGGCGATGTCCTGAAGATAGCAGCCACCGATCCCGGATTTGCCAAAGACGTTCAATCCTGGTGCAACATGACCCAAAGCAGGCTTTTGCAGCTCAAGACTGAAAATAAAAAGATCGTCGCCACGATCCAGAAATGTGCTTGCGACCAGCTAAAACCCAGCCAAGATCTTTCCCCTTCCGTTAAAAATAAAACCCTGATCGTCTTTAGTGACGAACTGGACCGCGCTCTGGCCTCATTTGTGATCGCCAATGGCGCTGCCTCCACCGGCA
>CAZWUD010000168.1:0-3551 GCA_964637055.1 uncultured Candidatus Cloacimonadota bacterium | reverse complement strand
TGTAATCCCAATGCAGATCGTATCCCAATGCAGTCGGATGATGGACTATCAAAGGGTCGATCTGGGAAAGGCAGTTTTCAAAAGTAACAAGGCTGTTATTTTCCAGTGTATCGTAAAAGCAGTGATTTGTTTGTACTGTGCCTAATCCCATGAGGCAAAAGTACTCATCATATCCGCTGGCGATACTATTCTCTATACTGGCACTACTATTTTCTCCACGCAGAAACCTCCCACTGCCAAAAAAGGAGTTATGCTTGTCCTTCAGTTTGGCATGGAACAGATTATATGCGTGGGGAGCATGGATGACGTTTCGCTCTGTCCAAAGAGTGTCTGCAGGAACCTCAGTATCTGCAACTAAGTACTGAAAAGTAAAAAAGCCGCCTGGAGCTGAGTCGGTAATTTTTGCCTTATTCTCTGTGAACTTCAGCTTTGAAATATTAGCAGAAATCCGATGATTCAGGAGTGTATTATCGAAGACAAAGGCTTTATATTCTCTCTGAGACCACAAATAGTAATGCCTGTTTAGCCTGTCAAATACCGCTCCACAAGGATACACATTAGCTGTGCTACATTCAAAACTATTCTCAAATATGTGAACTTGCTCATAAGCAGAGGCAAACTTACGCCAATTTGCTATGTTTATGCAGTCGTAAAAGTATTCAAATTCTGGTTGAGTTATGCCGTTGTCGCTAAATGTGTTGTTGTGGATTGAGATGTTAGCCACAAATGGATAAGCATCACCAAATATTTCATCGCTTCTGGCAAACGTGAAAATGCCTTTCCCCCCTTCACGTATCCCTTCAAAATGGCAAGCTTCTACTTCAAGGTTGGTTATCGACGTTGTGACTTCAGAGAATGGATCCTCTGTTATTGATATACCCGTGTATAATCCAGAGAAAGTGCAATCACTAAACTTCAAGGTTTCTATATCATTGGGAGATGATGCCGAAAATGCTGTGTGACTTTGTTCTATGCTTGCAGTAAAGTTCAAGTCCTGAAAAACTACGCTCGTTCCCGTCATAGCTTGAATGTTAAAGATTGGTTCATTCGTCATGTTCCCAGTAATAGTTACATTTCCTTCATATGCTTGGAAGCTCCATGATATTGTGAAGCTGGAGACTGGGTTACTGATAACAATGTTCTCATTGTAGGTCCCGGGTAAGATAAAGATGTCGGCTACATTGTCCTCAGATGTATGGCTGGTGTGGATATGGTGCACAGCACCAGTGATAGAGTGGAAGGGTTCTGTTATTGATCCTGTTTGGTTGGGATTGCTTGAGTTTACATCCACGTAAAACTCTTCGGCTCTCAAATCTGATATGCAAAAGGCGAGTATGGCAACAATCAAAAAAACAGCAATACACCTCAAATTAAGAGTCCTCTTGGAAGTTTTTTGTGCATTATTTAAAATAGCCTTGGGGGACACAGTATCGCTTGACCAATTTTTGCATATCAATTGGATCTGAGCAAAAAAGGACCGAGGGGGGGGTGGGACTGAATGCTTATTTTCACAGCATCCTCCTTGTTAATTTATTTGTCGTGTCATATCAAAGGATCTGGACAACCTTAGAACATTATATAATCTTGTCAAGTTTGTATTCAAGATGAATGTATCTTTCCATGCAAACTTTGTTGAAAAGATATCATCCATGTGTAACTGACCGGTGCATTTCTACCCTCAGCCCTCCCTGAAGCACTTCTCGGAAGAATAAGCCGGGGTTATCTCACGATCATCGCCTAAAGAGAGCATGATCGTGGGAGGATCTGGTGACAAAGCTGGGATAAATTATCGGGGAAAAAGCAGGCTGGGCTCTATAAATTTGGCTCTAAAATATGACAGGGGCTGTGGATGGCCAGAACGAGGCCTCGGGCCAGCCGGATCAGGACTTCATCGGCTGTAAAGATATTGCTGATGCCCCGGCTTTGATGCTGCTGCAAGAGCAGGCCGGCAAGAGGGTATTCAAGGGATAGGGACTCTTCAAAGCGCGCATCCGGACTGTATGCTATCAGTGAAAGCAGGTCTCCCTGCCGTCCCTTGATGCGGTTTTCGGAGCTCAAAAACCAGATCATCTGCCGGCCGCTGTCTATCCGGCAGGAAATGCCATCATCATGCAAAGCAATCAGATTTTGGATGATGGCAGCGCTATGGTCCCATCTCCCCTGCATATCATTGCAGATCACAATATCACGATAACCGCGCTCTGCGCATTCATTCAGCGCCAGCTCGGTATCTGTCTCGTTTTTATGGCTATTAAACTGCAATCTGGGAAGATTCGGATACTTTTGGAGAAGGGTGGGATCCAGAGAGTCAAAATCCCCGATCACGAGAGTCGGTTCAAGGCCCAGTTCATGCACCTTTTCCAGCCCGCTGTCAACCGCGATGACATCGCCTTTGATCTGCCCATAATCCGAGAGAATCCGGGCCGGGGCGTGATTTGTGATCAGCCAGACTGTGCCATTAGCTTTTGGCATATCGCTCAACCCGGTTGAGGAAATTGGCCGGATTCAGTTTGCGATTGTGATATCTCACTTCATAATGCAGGTGCGGTCCGGTGGAAAGCCCTGTATTGCCCATCAGGCCGATGATCTGTCCTTTGGAGACCAGATCGCCCTTCTTGATTTTCTGTGAATAGAGATGGGCATAGAGGCTTTCATAGCCATTGCCATGGTCGATGATGATATGCCGCCCGTATCCTCGAGTGTATTGTGATTTGGTCACCACTCCTGCGGCAGTGGCATAGATGGGAGTGCCGGTCACATTGCAAATGTCAATGCCATGGTGAAATTCCAGATTTTTGGTGATGGGATGAATGCGTGAACCCCAGTGATCTGAGGTGCGCCCAAAAGTGGGATAGATGCTGGGAATATCTCCCAAGAGCTCATCCTGGGCCAACACCTGAATCTGGGTGGAAGGAAATTTTGGCTCCACATAAGCCAAAATCCGAGAAAGCTTCTGCTCGGTAGTCTCCATTACCAGCTTCAATTGCGGATCTCGCGAATAACCTGAAAACTCAGCCGCACCACCGCTGTAATAGGGATAATCTCTCTTATCCTTTTTGGTGAGCCCGAGAGAATCCAGCATACTGTATATAGAATCGACAGTGGTCGAATACTGCTCGACCTTTGCCCGTAAAAGCTGGTTTTCTTCTTCCAGATTGCTGATCCGATTGGCCCCCGCTCTGCCGCCAATGAGGCTGCCCAGAAAGCCGGTGACGATCAGTAGCGCCAAGAGCACACCGATGCGTGCAAAGATCGCTGCTTTGCTGATTTGGGCACTCTGTCCCAAAGCAAGGTCATCCATATTCAGGTTTTTATTACTTTGTTTTTTCTCATTCATTATCATAGGTTTAATCATTAGTTGCAATTATCATGCCATAAGACCGGGTATCTTCAAAAGCAGAAGGATTTGCAGGATGCTCCAGAGCAGGATCAAGAGATCCCAGATCTGAAGGTCGTGTCTGTGCAAACTGCTGCTTTTGCCCGCACTGCGAAAGCCTCTGAGCTCCAGAGCAATCGCCTGCCGGCCGCTTTGCAGGATCAGATCTGCCACC
>CAZWUD010000167.1:0-3568 GCA_964637055.1 uncultured Candidatus Cloacimonadota bacterium | reverse complement strand
GGCAGAGGCTTTGGCCACTTGTATGGCCAGAACTTCATCTTTTGAGAAGCCACTGTTTTCTTCATCAATCGCAAGGTACAATACGGGATCACGGGACATCAGCAGTAGCTGGTGCAGCGTTTCCGTAAAGAGGTCTTTCACCATAGTAATACGTCACTCCTTATACAAAAGGTAAGGATACAGCCTTTGAATTCGTGTCAACAGTTTTTTCTTCCGGGCAGCAATGGATCTCTGTCCATAGTGGACTATCAAGCCATACTTTTGATAGTAACATAAAGTACCGCTATCAGCCTCGCCCAGCGGACGGCTCTTTCTTTCTTCTTGACGGCATTTAGAATCTAAAATAGATTGTATCTTGATTTGTTATCGCTTTTGTTCTTCACAAGAATTCTACGGGAGAAATATATATTTATGCCAAAATGGATGAGATACATGCACTTAGTGCTGCTCCTTCTGCTCTGTGCAGAGGCAGCGTCTATGGTGCCACCCCACCCCCGCTATGGTGAGCCGCCCTCAGGCTGGCAAGCCGTAAAGCCGGAGCTAATCCGAAATCCTTCTGCCCAAAATGGAGTAAACTCGGCAAAGTCACTGCTCAGTCCTGCGCATAGGGACAGCATTCAGCTGCCGCAAAACGTATTGGCTTTGATGGTGGAATTTGACGATGTACACTTCAAAACAGAGCCGCTCTATCCTGATTATCTGCCGCATGACCAGGTCTTTTTTGAGCGCTGGATGCTGCATCTGCAGGATTTCTTTGCCGATGCTTCCCACAATAGCTACAAGATGCAATACACCGTTTTCCCCCAAGTTTTCCGCCTTCCGGAAACCATGCACTATTATGGGCAAGACAGCAGCCAAAAAAGGGACGCCCGCCTGCCAGAGCTCCTCCCCCATCTGATGCAGCTCAGTTCCCACCTCATCACATACAGTGATTATGACGCTTTCATCATTTTCCATGCAGGGGCCGGTCAGGAAACTGATCTTGAAAAACAAAGAACGGACTCCATCTGGAGCACTTTTCTCACCAGGCGTGCTTTGCAGGCAGCTTTTGATCCCGACAATGACGATTATCCCGGCTTTACCACTCCCGACAGAGCCATCCTGACCAACGTGGTGATCGTTCCCGAAGATCAGTATCATGACTACTTTCCTGGTGAAGGCGAAGACGGTGCAGAGATGTATCTCTTTAGCATCTATGGAGTTTTGGCACATCAATTTGGACACGTGCTGGGGCTGCCCACCCTTTTTGATAACGACAGTAGCGATGGCAAAAGTCAGGGCATCGGACACTGGGGCTTGATGGGCACAGGTGTCTGGAATGCTGGAGGTTATGTGCCGGCGCAGCTCTGTGCCTGGAGCAGATACTTTCTGGGCTGGGAAGAGGCCGTGCTGGTCTTTGAAGACGGCACAGATTTTGCCCTGGATCACTTTTTGAATCATCAAAACGATGCCACCCGGCTATACAAAGTTCCGATCTCCGCCACCGAGTATTTCCTGTTGGAAAACCGTCAGCAAAATCCCGACGGCAGTCTTGATCCCTATTCCAACCTACCCAGCTACACCTTTAAGCTGCTCCCGGAAGGAGAGCAGGATTACTATGATAATTATCCCCTCTTGCCCTATTTTAACTTTATGAAAAACCGCTATATCGGCAGTGAATGGGATTTCTTTTTGCCGGGCTATGGCTTGAGTCCCCTCACCGACGGCAGCGGCATCCTGATCTGGCATATCGATGAAAACGTGATCGCAGAAAAATTTTGCCTGAATTTTGATATCAACCGGGTAAATTCCTATGCTTACCACAAAGGTGTGGATCTGGAAGAAGCTGATGGCTATCAACATCTGGACACCGCTGTCATGGATGAATACAAATACGGTGGCCCCTATGATAGCTACCGTGCCGGGAATAATGACTACTTTGGCGATGAGATCCACGAGGGGCTGATGTGGCTGCCCACAGCGGAAAGCTATTACGGCGGCATCCCGTTGGAGATCTATGATATCTCAGCCAGTGCAAATCAGATGAGCTTTAGCGTGAAATTTGCCTGGAGACTGGACGTGGGCTATGAAGGGGAATCCCTTTTGCCCGCCGCAGCGGTCGACTTTGACGGCGACGGTGAAGATGAGATCTTTTATCCAATGCCAAATGGCCGGCTCTCCCTCTTTGACGACGACAGTATGGCCGCAAACTTTCCTCAGCAACATCAGGAAATCCCCGAACTCTACACTTGGGACGGCGAAGCCTTCTGGATTCCTATGCAGACAGATGATTTTATCAGACTGGCGCAGGTGGATAAAAACGGTACACGGTTTCCGTTTAACCGGCCTGGGCATCGTTGGTTCAGCCACCCCGTGGACTTGGGAGACAGGCTCATTTTGCCTCTCTATGATGAAATCAATCTGGTCAACCGCATCATCAGCTATGATAAATCCAGCCAAACAGAGCAGAGCGATCTGATGCGTATCGGCGGAGAAGTCACCGCCAATCTGAGCTGGACGGGGGCGGAGCTCTTTGCGCTTTCCAAAAGCGAGTCCAGCAACCTGTATCGCCTTCTCAGATATGACTATCAGGATGCTGAGACAACGGGCTGGGGCATTGACCTGCCCGCAGATTCGCTGGCTTTTGGGCTCTATACCGCTCAATTGAAGGATGAACTGAATGTCATCGTCCAATGCCCCTCCAGTATCTATGTCTTTGAGATCAAGCCAAATGGCGTGGTGCTAAAGGACGGCTTTCCCTTCGTGATTGCGGACAGCACCCGGGCTCCGCTCACGATTGCCGATTGGGATTCAAATGGCAGCCTGGATCTGATCTTTTCTACTGCCAACAGAGTCTATATCATCGACCACAGCGGTAGCGACATGAGCTCCGTGAGTCTGGATATGGGTTTGACAGATGACGGCGTCAGCGCCGGTGCAATGGCACTGGATCTGGATGGAGACTCCGAGATCGAACTGGTCTCTGCCCTCAGCATGAACCGAGTGGCTGTCTGGGAAAACAACTCCCGGCTCAAATCCGGATACCCCGTCTCTTTTGCAAATCGGGGACGCCATCTGCCCTTTGTGGCCAGGGGTGCTGATCAGGCCTGGTATCTTTGGATAGCCACAGACAATGGTAATGTCTATCGCAACGAACTGCCGGATTACAACCCATCCACAGTAGATGAAGGCTGGCTCTATGAATATGCGGATCTTTCCCGCACAGCGCATCGCAAACCCGGCACGCTGCCCAATCAATATGATACTGAGTCCGTATTTGTGAAGGACGAGCTATATTTCTTTCCCAACCCTTTGAAAAGTATTTACGACGGGCGCATCCGCCTCTCTGTGATGCCCAGCAAGGATGCCGAGGTGAAACTGATGATCTTTGACGTCTGTGGAAAATTGGTTTACAAACACAGCGCATTGGCCTATGCTTATCTGCGCAATCTGGATATATTTGAGATTCCCACTGATACCCTCAGTAGTGGAGTCTATCATGCCATCATCAGCGGAGGCGGTGAAAGCCATCGTCTGCGCTTTGGAATCGAAAAATAAAGGAGCATAGCTTCATGAAAAAATACATTTT
>CAZWUD010000166.1:0-3572 GCA_964637055.1 uncultured Candidatus Cloacimonadota bacterium | reverse complement strand
AGGCTTTTGGCTTTCCCGGATCCAAAGCCAGGCTGCGCCGGGTGGAGGAAGACGGCATCTTGAGCTTTGAACAATACACGAAGGGCTTTTTCACTGAGCTTCAGACCGAAATCAGAGTGGTGGTAGATAGCCTCAGAACCAAATCTATACAGATTGATCTGACAGAAGGGACACTATATCTGGATCAGGAACAGGCTCTGCCCCGGCAGCTGGAACTATTTGAAGCTCATCAGATCAAAGATCCTGATATGATGAAAGATGCTGCAAAAACCGGCGCTTATCGCGTGATAGCCCAGAAAATCGTCAGGCAGAGTGCAGGGAAATAATTCTGGACAATAATCGGTACTTTCTCAGAATGTGCCAAAATAGAAAAGGGAGATATTATGAAGATAAATAAGGGAATTATAGTAACGTTGGTTATCTTGCTGGTAATCATCATCATGGCAGGATGGTTTGTCGGTAGATACAATAGCATCCAGAGAGAAAAAGTATCTGTGGAAACTGCGTGGGCTCAAGTGGAAAATGTGTACCAATCCCGCTTTGATCTTGTTCCGAATCTGGTAGCGACCGTAAAAGGTGCTGCAAACTTTGAGCGTGAGACCCTTACTCAGGTCACAGAAGCTCGTTCCAGAATGGGTGGACAGGTCAATCTTCCGCCCGAAGCACTCACTGACCCCAATGCGTTTCAACAGTTTCAGGCAAATCAGGCCGGTCTTTCCAGCGCTCTCAGTCGCTTGATGGTGGTGGTAGAGCGCTATCCGGACATCAAAGCAAATCAGAATTTTTTGCAATTGCAGTCTCAGCTGGAAGGGTTAGAAAATCGTATCCGCACAGAAAGAATGCGCTTCAATGAAGCAGCAAAGGCTTACAATCAAATGATCATCGTTTTCCCAAACAATATATTGGCAGGCATGATCGGTGCCAACCCCTTCCAATTCTTCACTGCTGATGCTGCTGCTCAAAGCGCTCCGCAAGTTGAATTTGAATAAACTCAATCACCCTCTGGATTTCAGAAAGCCGCCGTCACAGGCGGCTTTGTTTTATCCGGGACTTCTTTGGCAGTTTGGATAGAGATAGCACTGGAAACTAGGACCAAAGCATCAGCGGAGATTCTAGCACACAATGGCTTATCCCTTCGCAGCAAACCGGCAAGGTAAAAAAATACTTGACTGTGAGAATAGAAATGGAAAAGGTGGTTCATGGTTTTCTGATCATCATAATAAGCTTGGAGAAACGAGGACTATGAGGTCTTTATTAAATAGGTTGAGGAGCAATGAATGGATAATATGCTAGGAATTGAGACTCATCAAATCAAGATGAATGCACTTCAGGTGCACAAGAATAAGAGGTAAATAAATATGTTTGAACTTACATGCATGAATTCCCTTGTAGGAACTATTCAGGATTTCTTTACTCCGGCGGTTATCGGTTTGATCGTCCGAGTCGTGTTAATGCTGGTGATCGGTATTCCCGTCATCAATCTAATCAGAAAGATTGTAGCTCGTTTGCTCAAAGACAAGCTTTCAACGCAGTCTGAAGTACTCATTTTGCGTACTCTTAAATATGTATTGATGTTGATTCTATTTGCGATGATAGCCAATGAATTTGGCTTCAAGATTTCAGCGATCTTGGGAGCTGCCGGTATCTTTGGTATGGCCATCGGTTTTGCATCACAGACCAGTGTATCAAATATCATCAGTGGTATTTTCTTGATTTCGGAAAAACCGTTTATGATCGGAGACGCTGTTGATGTGGGTGGAAACCTGGGAGTCATCGAATCCATTGACCTGCTTTCTATAAAGCTCAAATCATTTGACGGGCGCTCTATCCGCGTGCCAAACGAGACCATGATCAAGAGCAACGTGACCAATCTCACAAAATATGATATCCGTCGTGCACAGATTAAGGTGGGTGTAGCGTATAAGGAAGACGTCCGCAAAGTTATGGATATTCTCACGGATATCGCAGAGAACATGCCTGATGCTCTCAAAGATCCAGCACCTCTTCTTAACCTGGAAGGCTTCGGTGACTCCAGTGTAGACATCAATTTTGGTGTCTGGACCAGCACCTCAAATGTCATTAACATGAGGACCCAACTGCTCCTTGCTGTCAAAGAACGCTTTGACAAAGAAGGAATCGAGATTCCCTTCCCGCATATCTCATTGTATGCTGGCGAAGCTACTGCTCCTATTAAGGTAGAGCAAGTCAAAAAGGAAGTATAAGGTAATGAATGAAAAACCCCTGATCACTGCTGTCTTCTTTGACCTGGACGGAACTTTGCTGAATACCCTCAAAGATATTGCCGGTGCGGTGAACAAAGGCCTAGCAGATATGGGGTATCCACAGCATCCGCTTGAAGCTTTTCTGGACTTTGTGGGTCACGGTCAAGGGGAGTTGGTTCGCCGAGCCATCCCCGAGCAAGACCGCGATCCACAAACAATCCAGATTTTGGGCGATAAATTCTGGAATTACTACGATAAAGGCTGGCATATCGATACCAAGCCCTACCCTGGAATTTTACATGTGATCCAGGTAGCGCTGGCTAAAAGGATGAAACTGGCGGTATTTTCAAACAAAGCCCACTTCTTCACAAAGAAGATAATTCGTTACTACTTTCGTGGAGAAATGATCGGCCACACAAAGAACCCTTTCGGAATCTATAGTGGTCAACAGCCGGGGCGCCCCAGCAAACCCAATCCCACCATCGCGCTGGAGCTTCTCCAAAAGATGAATTGCAAGCCTCAGCAAGCTGCGCTGGTAGGGGATATGAGCGTGGATATCCAGACCGCAAAAAATGCGGGAATGCTCGCCATCGGTGCGGCTTGGGGCTTTAGCGGCAAAGAAAAACTAATCACCGCAGGAGCGGATTTGGTCTTTGATACACCCACAGACCTGGCCTGCTTCCTCGAAACCCAACCCATGGTATGAATTATGAAAAGCTATCGAAAAGAACTGTGGTTCTGCACAAAGCAGCGAAGGGAATTCGTGCACATCACACCCGTTGTCCAGGCTGCCTTATCTGAATCCGGAATCCGTGAAGGCCTCGTCCTGGTAAACGCGATGCACATCACAGCATCGGTCTTTATCAATGACAACGAGAGCGGCCTGCATGCGGATTATGAGAAGTGGCTGGAAAAGCTGGCACCGGAAAAACCCCACTCCCAATATCAGCACAACGGTTTTGAAGACAATGCTGATGCCCATCTCAAACGTCAGGTGATGGGAAGAGAAGTGGTGGTGGCAGTCACTGACGGTAAATTGGACTTGGGCCCATGGGAAGCGATTTTCTATGGAGAGTTTGATGGAAAACGCAGAAAGCGAGTATTGATAAAAATAATAGGTGATTGAGCCAGGATCGGCTCATAAGCCCCAAATTGAAGCCCCGGAATAAAAACCGGGGCTTTACCTTTGTATGTGATTCAGATCCAGCTTTATGGCTTTGAGCAAAAGCTGCAGAAGCTCCAGGGTCTTTGTGGGAAAACCAATGAAAAAAAAACTGGCTGAAATGCTCCCAGAGATAGCACGCATCCCCCCAAAATTTAATCATGTGCATGCATAATAGATTGATACAG
>CAZWUD010000165.1:0-3643 GCA_964637055.1 uncultured Candidatus Cloacimonadota bacterium | reverse complement strand
TGAGCCATTTCCCTCCTATTAGCACTTGTTTTGTAATCTTCTGCATAATCGTAAGATGGGAACAAAAATTGCACTTTAAACTAATTCACTACTGACACTTGAGGAGAGAATGAGAAGGATCCTGCTATACTTTTCTTTGCTAATCTTTGCGGGTTGCGCATACATCGACCGCAGCCACCCTTACAATGCAATGCCTTCCACGGGTGGGAAACTGACTTTAAATCATGGAATTACCTGGACTAACGGCTTCTATGACCTGCATGAGTATGAGCCCGCTGATTTGGATAGTCTAATACGCGGAAAGCACAGAGAAGTGACTTCCGGCCAGACCGTGACAGGGCTGAATATCGGTTTGGGCGATGGATTGTCACTGGGTTTGGGGGGCTCAATTACCGGACTTTCACCCAGATTTCAGGGGAGGGGCTTCGATGATTGGGGAGGCTTTTCAAACAGCTATTTTTGCAAAGCTTATCTAAAGAAATCCTTAGAATTGGAGAATGACAGCTATCTGGCAGTTTTTCCAGCACTTACCTATGGTGAAGGTGTAGAGTATGCTTTTCCCCATGTCCGGGCTCGCTATGAGTACAAGTCCCTGGAATTGCCCATCACCGTCAGCAAAGCTATTGAATTTGGCAAAAGAAAGCAATGTATTGTGAGCGGAACCGCTCGTGCTGCCCGGGATTGGATTCAGGGAGATCTCAATGTTGCAAGTGGGACGCCTTTTGGCTATGATGATTACCCCATCAGCCCGGATATTCAGATGGACCGTCTGGCCGCGATGGGGATGCTGGAACTGAAGCTAAATCAGTTCAGGTATTTCCTGATCCAGGCAGGATATGAATATATCCACACCGATACGGGGCAGACCTGGAAACCCATCTTCTATCTGGGTTACAAGATGCACCTGAAGCGGAATTGGCGACCATAGCACGCAGATTTTTGTTGGTGCGGGAGTGCCGGGGTGCGGGAGTTTCACGCAGATTCCGCAGATAAGTGCGCAGATAAAAACGCAGATTTGAATTAACCACGAATAAACACGAATGAAAGATCACGAATTAACACGAATTGGTTTTGCCATCGAGAACACCGAAGGCACCGAAAGGGAAGGAACAAGGTTGAAAGGTACTGCCGCTTCAGGGCCTCGTAGCTCCAGCTACGTCAATGGTTCTCGGAGCTCCTGCTACGTCTTAAAGTGCTAACGATCTATCTATGCCGTTTGCTAAAAACACCCAACCAAGTTTATCTATGTATCATCCCACTATCCTCCCCTGCCCACACGAGGATCATGAGATAAGCCCGGCATGAAGCCGGGCTTACTGCATCAGTGCAAATCAAGGTGAACTGGAGCTTTACTTATTCCTTTGCCTGCACGGGGATCCAGATCTCAAAGATTGGATTTTCCGGATCTTCCATAAAGCGATGGTCATAGCGTTCTATGGTGTCCGAATAGATGGCTGTGAAATCGCTATTTGGGAGAAAGCTATGGTAGATGTAGCCATAGAGTTCGCCAACCTTCTCCATGGGGCCTTTGTGTTCAAAGACGATGTAACTACGGGCGGGAATCTCGCATCCGACCACGCCTTCGGGTAGGTCTTCAAGGTTTTTGACTTGGGCGGCCACCATATAGATGTGTCCACCTTCCTGACTGGGGTCGTAATCTTCCGGGTAAAAGGTGATGCCATAGAATTCTTTACCTATGGAATTCTGGATCTTGTGTTGCACCTGGAAAAATTGTTCCCAAGCTTTGGAGTATTCTTCGTTAGACTTGGCATTCTGGATCTCTACACCGGCCACCATCATCTTATCGAGCCTGTCTTCACGAGGCTCAGGGACTGCCCTGGTCTCAGCTTCCTCGGCCAGGAGGCCTGGGGAAAGAACGAGAAATGCGAGCACTATCAAAAGAGTGTGTATCATTATCGACTCCTGTATTTTAATTTAGTATCAGCTAAGTTTGCCATGCCGTCTTGTCAAGTAGAAAGACCGCTAAAATGCGGGACGCTGTTGATTTTCATAGACAATCATCAGCGCAAGGCAAAGAATAATACGCCTATGACACCCCGCGCGAGACTGCCGACGGAGATCAAGGCAAAAAACCAATTCAGATCCGGAAAAAAGAGATAGATGATGCCTGCAGTGAATCCCAGACCGATACTGTCGTAACTATTGATCTTGTGGGATAATTGCATCTCTCTTTCATCTGTTTCGTGCCGGAAAAGCACCAGAGACATTGCAACAAAATATGGGATAATACCGATACCCATACCGGGGAGACCCCATTTTTGGGTAGCAAACCAGATCAGGATGCCAGATACGGCCTGACTGGCGTAAAGCAACATGAAATTTCCTTTGATTTTCATTTTTCCTCCTTGAGTTTAAATATTTCTTCTACTGGGGTTGAAAAGTAATCAGCCAGCTTCAAAGCGCTGATTACAGATGGGTGAAATACACCCTTTTCGATGGAATTGATGGTTTGCCTGCTCAAGCCGACCGCAGCTGCCAGCTCAGCTTGCGTGATATCTCGCTTGGCACGCCAGACTTTCAGTGAATTTGTGAGTTTCATATCCACCTCCTGGGTCAAGGACAAGAAGACATTACATTTTGTCAAGAACTATTTACATATTGTCGCAAATAATTTACAAAAGCTATGCGCTAAGATGGCAGGAATCCAAATCTCAAGCCAGGAGTTTTAGAAGCTGATATTCAGGGATAGGGTGATCTTGGTGCCGCCCCATTGCCGGCTTTTATCGGCGGAGGGATCGGGCTGGATATCGATATCCTTGATCTGGCTCCATTTGATGGGTGCAAGCTGAGCGATATCCAGCTGGATGGACGAGGCTCTGGCAGTGTATGAAAGCTCCAGATTGAGTTGCAGATGGGCATCGATGCGGTCCGTCAGCTCAAAATCCAGATCTTCATAGCTGAAAAGGAAGGGATAGAGAACCACTCTGCGGTTGCGAATCAGGATTTCTTCTCTCTTGAAATGATGGTGGTAGAAAGCAGCGAGACTACACCTAAGTCCTGATACATCAACAGCCTTATTTTGGTAATGAATTCCGGTGAAGGGAGAAAAGGAATCGATATCAAAGCGCTTGATTCTGGTTCGGTGCGCCAAAAAGGCATCCCAGGCCGAGAATGGCCAGATGTCAAAATAGGAATCGTCACCGATGCGGGAGTGATAGCTATTTATGCCCAGATGGTATGAAAGATCTTTGTCTTCATAAATCAGCTCAGCGGTGGTGGAAAGCAGATTCAACCGATCCAGCTTGCCGTAAATCAATTTTTTGTAGCGCAATTGGGCTGAAGAATGCAGATAGTTTGCCTTCAGGTTTGTGCGGAGATACTCTGAGATGGGCGCGCCGTATGCGATATCGGCCCGGTAGATATGCAGGGAATTTTCATAAAGAGAATCCCGATCGATGGGGATGGTGGCTGAGAGATTGACTTTTGCTGAGCTTGTGGCGGATAGAGGGGATAGTGAGAGCTCGGTTAAGATCCAATCAAAGGGGATTTTCCCGGAATCGGTGGCGACATTATATTTGATGGCCGCCCTTTGTCGGGACAGGCTAAAAAGCGTGAGCCAGGTGGGGGACTCAAAGCCCATGCCCAGCCCGGGATTGGGACCCAGATCAAGCTGAGTGTGCAG
>CAZWUD010000164.1:0-3658 GCA_964637055.1 uncultured Candidatus Cloacimonadota bacterium | reverse complement strand
GGGTGGAATGAAGAGACCAAGTATGAGTCTTTATGGCCAACGCAAGTAGGTTAGTGATGGCAGAAATATTGTTGGATAAAGTTAAAAGAGTTTCACATAGAATGATTATTACACATACAGATATTATATCTGTTAAGTGCCCACACTGCGGGTATAGTGAGTAGTGTCAATCTTATGATAAATAGTAGGTTAAAGATATTAAAGACAAGATGAGATTCCACATTAGACAATGTTATTATCAAAGAAATAGAAGAATTTATGGTGAAAATGATTATTAATACTGGGGTGAATAATGCATTATTTAATAAAAGAAAAAACAGTTGACACATAGGCAATAAAAACACATATATAGAAATAGTTAAACACAAAACGTAATCAATTACTAGCACAGTATTCAACGTATAATATATCTCTGGACATTGATGATGTTCGTGTAAACATACGAGAGCTTACTGGATAGTAGAAAATTGAAAGACTTGTATAGAACGCAGTAGAAAGATATTATAAACAATGGGATGGCTTATCTTTAAAATACAGAGGAGTAACATTTTCTCCAGCTGAAATACCGGTATTTTGTCATATTAAATTAAGATGTATCATCAATAACTTGATAAGCAGAGGTATATAGGTGTTTTTTAGCGATACACTTAGGTTTGAAACAAACAGACTTCTATTAGCAACTATGGGATCCCCAATCACATACAGTTTATAGCACCCAAATTGGAATAATAAAATTTAGTTGTTCAAATCTTATGGCGTAGTTAGAGTAGGAATATATTAGCTAATGTTGATGGAGGATTAGGAAACTCATTAGATTAAATTCATGGCAAGATTACATCCTTTTACATATTAGGATGTAGTTGATACAATTTCTTAGCCCGAAATTAAAAAATGGAGATTTTAGTTAATAGGTGCACTGAGACAAAGTATACCTAAGTAGTTCTTAGGTATGACAGATGAGTTTTGGGAAGAATTTGATGATTATCATGGAGACAAATAATGTAGAATGTATATTTATATCCAGGATCGTTTAAATCGAATGAATAGGTTTAGAAAAAAATTGATGCATATAAACAATTATTCTGTGAACGAGCTCTTACAATATAGTATATAATGACGAAATTGTAGTATTTACTGGAAAATGGTTATATCAAGAAGGATGATAAAATGGTGTTCGGAAAGGTTGGTGAATAGTGTTTGTATTATATCAATGATATATTTGCAAATGAAATCACAAAGATTGATTATAATAAAACAAGAGGAGCGTTTTTGATGTTTGCAAAATAGTAGATTGGAGAGAACAATTAATAGAAACAATAAAGAGGTATTTATGAAGAAATAGAAGAAGTCCGCATTAATAACGGGTTGCACGGGTCAAGATGGTTCAATCTTGGCAGAACAATTACTTGACAAAGACTATGTGGTCTATGGTATGGTCAGAAGAACCACAAATAGAAATATGTAGAACATATAGTCTATAATGGACAATGAGAACTTTCACCTATTGGAAGGCGACTTAGCCGACCAAAACTCAATTTTAAGATGTATCAATCAATCATAGTGTGACGAACTATATCATTTGGGTGCTCAATCTTTTGTTCAATAGTCTTTCAAGACACCTGAATATACATCCAATATTACAGGTTTAGGCACTCTGAGAGTGCTTTAGGCAATCAGAGAATCAGGCCGTGATCAAGACATCAGGATGTATAATGCAGCCTCATCAGAGTGTTTTGGCAAAATGGTAGAGAACCCAGCAAACGAAAACACACCCTTCTATCCCCGTTCACCATACGGAGTCGCTAAAGTATTCTCATATTATATGACTAAGAATTACAGATAGGCTTATGGCATGTATGCAGTAAGTGGAATATTGTTCAACCACGAAAGTTAGAAAAGAGGTCGTGAATTTGTAACCAGAAAGATAACTTGGGGAATCAAACAAATTGTAGAAGGTAAACAATCACACATCGAACTTGGAAATCTTGATGCCTATAGAGACTGGGGGTCTGCCCACGATTATTGTCGTGCTATGTATAGAATGTTACAACAGGTTGAACCTAATGACTATGTGGTGGCAACAGGTGAAAGTCATTCTATTAGGGACTTTCTGAGAATAGCATTTGAACACGCTGGTCTTGGTGATTATGTTCCTTATGTTAAGATTAATCCATTACATTTCAGACCTGCTTAGGTGGACTGTTTGAGAGGAAATGCAGAAAAGATAAGAGAACTTGGTTGGGCTCCGAATATGAGTTTTGAAGACTTAGTTAAACATATGGTAGATTGTGATTTAGGAAGGAAGTAATGAAAAACATATCGAAACATGAGTATTACACTTTAGGTAGTTACGGTGAAGGTGAACCAGTTGACTTAGACAGTCTTGAAGGTATGAAGGAGATGCACAAAGTCATCATATCAGGTTTCCCAGGCATAGGTAAAACCTACTTAAAATAGAACAATCCACAAACTATCATTGCCGATAGTGACTCATCAGAATACTCTTGGATAGTAAATGATGATGGGTAGAAAGTAAGAAACCCCGATTTTCCCAAGAACTACATTCAACATATATCTAACCTATATGAAGATGATGATACAGAGATAATTCTTGTCTCAACCCATAAAGATGTTCGGGAAGGGCTGGAACTTGCAGAGCTACCCTATATTATCGTATATCCCGCTAAAGAACTCAAGGAATAGTATTTGTCCAGATTCGAAAGAAGAGGTTCACCAGACGCGTTTCTGCAAGTCCTGAGTGAAAATTGGGACGCTTGGATATAGGATATTGAGAATGAAGAGTATGGTGGCAAATTCAAGTTTACATAGCCTTGGGAAACACTGAATGCTGTGTTTTTTCTTGGTGATGGTGACGGGTAGATGACAGCAATAGATAATGAAAGGTCATACAGGAACAGAGAAAATGACCTTATAGTTACACATAGGAGAATGAAAAAGAATGCAAGTAAAGAAGTATAAGAAAAGACCAGTAACGATTGAAGCTGTTAAGTTTAATTTAACTTAGTTTCCAGTAATACAACGTGAGTTTTGCCCAGTACTTCGTTGGACGTTAAACCCCGATTGGGATTTAAACCCCAATGATGTTTAGCCTACTTGGGAATTTAACTGTTGGATTGAGACACTATAGGGTAATATGGGAGTTAAACCAGGCGACTATATTGTTAAGGGGACTCGTGGAGAGTTCTATCCACACAAGGGAGACATTTTTGAATAGAACTATTATGAGGTGTAGGAGTAATGTAGTTAGTTGACCATTTACAAGAGCTTATAGACTACAAGGTAGATTGTAATGAGAAGTTTATCGTTGTAGAAAGCGACAACGAAGGATAGTATGTTTTGATTAGAGTGTAGGGGAACCCCCAAAGCTTAGAAGATTAGAACCTTGTTTTTGATACAATTGGTTATGATAAGAGCATATTAGAGACATACGAATTAAACAAGGTTTATACAAGATAACAAGGAGATAAAGAGAATGAAAGACACAAACGAGATTACAGTTGACATGGGTGTAATTTAGGCCAGAAATAATTTCATAATGGAGTATGTCAAGTCACTACTTGACGAAATCAAAGAAAGAGACGAAGTTATTAAGAGGTTACAGGGTATGCTGTTCAAGAACATAGACAAGTTGAACCTG
>CAZWUD010000163.1:1754-3728 GCA_964637055.1 uncultured Candidatus Cloacimonadota bacterium | reverse complement strand
ATGCACCAACTCGAATCCATGATGAAAAATCAACAGTCGATCAGAGGCTTAGTCCGAGGAGAATCAATGGATCCACTATTTCAAATCCTTCAGCTATCGGGCATATTCGTAATCGGCTTTATCATCTATGTGATCAACAAAAGACGGCCTAAGCTCCTGCTTAGCGTGGGCATCGCCATTGTAGTGCTATTGGCGGTTTTTATAGCATTATCCTATTTTCTGCCTCGGTGAGCAGCACGCCGACACCGCTCTCCCATTCGGCAAAGTCTGTTTCAAGCAGAGATCAAGGCACTATCATCGCCTGGTCACACGATGATCGTGGGACAAAGCCGACTGCAAGCCGACTGCACTGGATTCAGGTGACTCGGGGGCGGATCATCCGGCTTTCAGGCCTGGCAGCGGAGGGGGATTTGGGTAGAAAGCTGAACTTTACCGGGGGAAAAATAATTTCAGAAAAGCAGAGCTTTGCGGTTGACAAAGATGCGCCTTCAGATTCCTTGAACACATTGAGGTAATAAAATTGAAGACAAACATCATCATCAAAGGTGCTTCCGAGCACAACTTGAAAAATATAGAACTCAGCCTCCCTCGCAACCGCTTGATCGTCTTTACGGGCGTCTCCGGCAGCGGGAAAAGCTCTCTGGCTTTTGACACCCTCTATGCCGAGGGACAAAGGCGCTATGTGGAGTCACTCTCCTCTTATGCACGGCAGTTTTTGGGACAAATGGAAAAGCCCAAACTGGACTATATCGAAGGCCTTTCTCCGGCTATCTCAATCGAGCAAAAAGCCAGCAGCAAAAATCCCCGATCCACCGTTGGCACAGTCACAGAAATTTACGACTATTTACGTGTGCTCTTTGCGCGCATCGGACAGCAATATTGCTATAAATGTGGTGAGTCTGTGGGCTCTGAGACTGTGGATCAGATGGTAGCTCATCTCATGGAAAATGAGGCGGGGACGCGTCTGCAGATTTTGGCACCCATCGTGCAAAACCGTAAGGGTGAGCACAAAGATGAGCTGGAAGAGCTACGCAATGAAGGCTTTGTGCGCGTAATGGTGAATAATGTGGTGCGAAATCTGGATGAAGATATCGTTCTGGATAAAAAGAGCAAGCATTCTATCGACGTGATCGTGGACCGTCTGGTGATTAAAGAGGGAGTTCAGAGCCGCATCGTGGATTCTCTCGAGCTGGCGCTGAGGCTCACGGATTCTTTGATCAAGATCGACTATCCCGACTTGGGAGAGCAAGATCTGCTTTCCTCCCAAAATTCCTGTGCTCGTTGCAGCATCGGCTATGAAGAGCTGAGCCCGCAGAGCTTTTCCTTCAATAGCCCCACCGGTGCATGCCCCTCCTGCAACGGCTTGGGTTACAAGCTGGAATTTGATCCCGATCTGGTGGTGCCGGATCCCCAGCGTAACATATCCGAGGGTGCGGTGGCGCCCTGGGGAAATATCGGTGCAAAAAAGGATAGCTGGACTCTAAATATGGTTCAGAATCTGGCACAGGGATACGGGTTTTCGCTGCAAACGCCTTGGCTTGATCTCCCTGAGATCGTGAAGCAATTGATCCTGTATGGCTCTAAAGGCCGCAGATTTAAGATTGCCTGGGAAAACTCACGCGGTAAGGGTTCTTATATGGCACGATTTGAAGGCATCATTCCCCAGCTCAAGCGCCGCATGCACGAGACCGAATCCGAAGAAATGCGCCGCCATTATATGCAATACATCAGCGACAAAGCCTGCTCAGAATGTGGTGGCAGCCGTTTGAAACCGGCTTCACGCTCTGTGGAGATAGCCGGTAAAAACATCAGCGACATCACTGCTATGACGGTGAATGAAGCTCTGTATTTCTTCAAGCAGCTGAAGCTGGAGGGAAACCAAAAGACTATCGCTCAGGAGCTGCTCAAAGAGATACAAGCCCGGCTGGGTTTTCTGAGCGCCGTGGGCTTGCACTATCTCAGCCTGGATCGGCG
>CAZWUD010000163.1:0-1654 GCA_964637055.1 uncultured Candidatus Cloacimonadota bacterium | reverse complement strand
CCCGGCTGGGTTTTCTGAGCGCCGTGGGCTTGCACTATCTCAGCCTGGATCGGCGTTCGCCGACTCTTTCCGGTGGAGAGACCCAACGCATCCGCCTGGCCAGTCAGATCGGCTCTCAACTGGTGGGAGTGATGTATATTTTGGATGAACCCTCGATCGGTCTGCATCAGAGAGATAATGCCAAATTGATCAACATGCTGCAGCATCTGCGGGATCTGGGCAATACCGTAATCGTGGTGGAACATGATGAGGATACCATGCGCAGTGCGGATATGATAGTGGATTTTGGCCCGCGTGCCGGCATTTATGGTGGTGAGATTGTGGCACAGGGGAAGATGGAGGATATCATGAAAAACCCTGCTTCCATCACCGGTGCATATCTCTCTGGACGCATGAGCATTCCCATCCCGGATAAAAGAGTAAAAGCGGATTCCCGGGTGATCCGGGTCAAAGGAGCCCGGCAGAACAACCTGAAAGATCTTGATGTGGATCTGCCTTTGGGCACCTTCATCTGCATCACCGGAGTTTCCGGAAGTGGCAAGAGTTCTCTGATCAATCAGACCTTATCACCTTTTTTGCAGAATCACTTTTTCAAGACCACACGCAAGGTGGGCACAGTGCGTGAGATTTCCGGCATGGAACATATCGACAAGGTGATCAATATCGATCAACAGCCCATCGGCAGGACTCCGCGCAGCAATCCCTGCACCTATATCAAGCTCTTTGATACGATCCGCAATCTTTTTGCCGAGCTGCCCGCCTCCAAGATGCGGGGTTACAAGCCGGGACGATTTTCATTTAACGTCAAAGGTGGACGCTGCGAAGCCTGCAGTGGTGCGGGACTGCGGCAGATCGAGATGCACTTTATGGCGGATATCTACGTGACCTGCGAG
The DNA here is from genome assembly GCA_964637055.1 of uncultured Candidatus Cloacimonadota bacterium. GTDB lineage: Bacteria > Cloacimonadota > Cloacimonadia > Cloacimonadales > Cloacimonadaceae > UBA5456. Next base: position 761 of record CAZWUD010000163.1, on the reverse strand, counting down.
ATCTGTAAAGGTAAACGCTACAATCAAGAGACTCTGAACGTGCGCTACAAAGGCAAAAACATTTCCGATGTGCTGGATATGGATGTGCAGGAAGCAATAGAATTCTTTGACGCCATTCCCTCCATCAAAAACAAGCTAAAGACCCTGCATGAAGTGGGGTTGGACTACATCAAGCTGGGTCAGCCCTCCACTACTCTTTCCGGGGGTGAGGCCCAGAGGATCAAGCTGTCCAGAGAGCTCAGCCGCCCTTCCACGGGCAGCACGCTCTACCTTTTGGATGAACCGACCACAGGCCTGCACTTTGATGATATAAATAAACTGCTCAAAGTCTTGAAAAAGCTGGTGGTGATGGGCAATACCGTGGTGGTGATCGAGCACAATCTGGATGTGATCAAGAGCGCAGACTGGATCATCGACCTGGGCCCCGAAGGCGGTAGCGAAGGCGGTGAGATCCTGGCGGTGGGAAGCCCGGAGCAGATCATGAAATGCAAAAACAGTGCCACAGGGCAATTTCTGAGTATGCATTACAAACGAGAGACAGCTCAGCTCAAGCCCCCAAAAAGCAGCAAAAATAGCCGAGGCTTGAAAAAGAAAAAAAGAGCATGAGAATTCGCTTTAGCTATCAAGCGCTTACCGCCGGTGACTATGAAGTGGGGATCGTGGGAGACTTCACAGAGTGGAAGATCTATTCATTGGAAGATCACGATGGGCTCTATCTGATTGATTTTGATCTGGATCCGGGGCGCTATATATACAAATTT
>CAZWUD010000162.1:0-3733 GCA_964637055.1 uncultured Candidatus Cloacimonadota bacterium | reverse complement strand
TGGGACGATGCGGTTTCGATGGCTCTGGAATATGCCGAGATCGATTATGACCGGCTTTGGGATGATGAGCTGCTCTCCGGCCGGCTGGTGGATTATGACTGGCTGCATCTGCATCACGAGGATTTTACCGGGCAATACGGCAAGTTTTATGGCTCCTATCGCCACACCGATTGGTATCAAAATGACGTCCGCGTCAATGAAGCCATGGCAGCCAAACACGGCTATCAAAAGGTCTGGCAGCTCAAGCACGCCGTGGCCGCAAAGATCCGCAATTTCGTGAGCTCGGGTGGATTTCTCTTTGCCATGTGTGGAGCGACGGATACGATCGATATCGCCCTGGCAGCGCAGAATGTGGATATAGTGGATGCTGCTATTGACGGTGATGGCATCGATCCCAACTATAAAGAAAAGCTGAACTATGAAAACACCTTTGCCTTTGAGAATTTTGATATCAAGCCCAATCCTTACGAATATGAATACTCGGATATAGATGCCAGCGATTACAGCCGTTTACGCGGCGCAGAGGGTGATTACTTTCAGCTCTTTGATTTCTCTGCAAAATACGACCCCGTGCCCACGATGCTCACCCAAAATCATACCAATATCATCAATGGCTTTTTGGGGCAAACCACATCCTTCTATCGGGATAAGGTAAAAAAAAGCGTGATCATTCTGGCCGAAGTGCCAAATCAGAGTGACGTCAAATACATTCACGGCAATCTGGGCAAAGGCACCTTCACCTTTTATGGCGGGCACGATCCCGAAGACTATCAACACATGGTGGGGGATCCCGAGACCGTGCTTGATCTGCACAAAAACTCCCCCGGATACCGATTGATTTTAAACAATATCCTCTTCCCCGCTGCGGAAAAGAAAAAACTCAAAACTTAAGAGGAAAAGCTTGTGGCAAAATTTTATAAACACCTGCGTAGCACCCGCATCAAATCAGGCATCTGGACTCTGGCGGTCCTGGTGATCCTGCTCATGGGATATCTCTGGCTGACAAACCGGATGGACATGAAAGCTCAACAAAGCTTGCGCGTCCTTTTTACGGACGTGATGGGGCTGGAGACCGGAGATAAGATCATGTATCGCGGCATGGAAGCCGGCCGCGTGAAGACGGTCACCCTATATGAAGAAGGCATCCTGGTCTCGGCCAAGATTTCCCGGGATATCAAGATTCCCCTCGGCAGCAGATTTTATATCGAAGACAGCCTGATGGGCAGTAAAAGCCTGAATATCGAGCCCACAAACAGCCGCGGATTTATGGATCTGAGCAAAGTTCAGCACGGCGAAGATCCCACCGGAATGATGGATATGATCGCCAAAGCCGGCAGTAGCCTGGAAAAGTTGGATCTGATCCTGGCCCGGCTCAAGGAAGAGGGCGGCCTCCTGGATCAAGGTGAAGGGCTCATCAAAGACACCGGCCGCACGATCCGTAATGCAAATACGGGCATCACCCGGATCAAGGACGACATCTCTCTGACCCTCGGCAAAGTGGATTCCCTGATGATGGTGGTGCATAGTTTTGTGCAGGAAAGCAGCCCGGATCTGAAGGAAACGATCGCTCTGGCTCCGGCTACCATGACGAAGGTAAACAGCGCTCTGGACAGCCTTGCCACCCTTTCGGCCAAGCTCAATATCAGCGCCGAAGCCATGGCCAAAGGTGAGGGTAGTGCCGGCAAGCTGCTGCATGAAGATGAACTCTATGACAGGCTTTTGCATTCGATCGAAAACCTGGACAGCTTGATCGCAGACATCAAAGAAAACCCGCGTAAATACATCAAAATCTCGGTCTTTTAGGATATTATTATTATGAAGAAACTGATCCTGGCCATCCTGCTTCTGAGCTGGGGCCTCGCTGGCGCACAGACTTTTGGCAGAAACAAGGTAAATGCGGTCCCGCAGAACTTTTCCGTGCTCAAAACCATGCATTTTGACATCTATTTCCCCCGCGGAGAAGATGAATTTGGCAAAACTGCCGCCCTGATGGCCGAAGAGATCTACTATTACCTCAAAGACAATCTGAAATATCCGGTATTTAGCCGCATCCCCATCATCTTTTATGGCAGCAAAAGCGAATTTCAGGTGACCAATATCATCTATCCCCTGCTCTCGGAAGGAGTGGGCGGATTTACGGAAAGCCTGCGCAACCGCGTGGTGGTGCCCTTTGATGGCAGCTATAGCGATCTGGAACAGCTTTTGGCGCATGAGCTCACGCATGCCTATGTGAACGCTCTGGATAGCCGGGTGACCAGTGCTGTTCAGGCTCTGCGTCCCAGTTCCATCCCCTTCTGGTTTTCAGAGGGGCTGCCGGAATATCTCTCCATCGGCGGTGAGGATGAGCATAACAATATGTTTATCCTGGATATGGTGGTAAATGATGATCTGCCGAATCTTGACTACATCGGCGGCTATCTGGCTTACCGTCTGGGTGAAAGCTTTTTGACCTGGATCTCGGAAAGCTATGGTCCCGAAAAGGTGAGCGAGTTTTTCTATTCCCTGCGCACTATGAACAATCTCGATGGTGCCAGCAAAAGGGTCTTTGGCATCGAATTTGAAGAGCTTCAATCCCGCTGGCGCTATCAGCTCAAGCGCGACTACTTTCCCCTGGTCAATTCCCACCAGATCCCCAGTGAAATCTATGAAGCCCGCACCGTTCACGAAAAAGACGGTTCTTATTTCAACTTTTCCCCGCGTTTCTCGCCGGATGGCAGTCGCTATGTATATTTCTCCAGTGCCGGAGCGCGCTTCTCTATCTGGATGGGCGGCACCCACGGAATCGGCAAAGCCCGCAAACTCATCACCGGCGAAGCCACCGCCAAGATGGAAGAATTTTACTATATGCGCAGCAATCTGAGCTGGTTTCCGGATGGCAAACGGGTGGCCTTTGCCGCCAAAAGCTCTGAAGGTGACCGCATTCACATCCTGGATGTGGATCGCCGGAAGATCATAAAGACCATCCATATCCCGGATCTAAAAGCCATCTTTGAGCTGGATGTCTCCCCCGATGGCAGATATCTGGCAATCAGCGGGCAAAAGCAGATGCAGTCTGATATCTTTGTCTATGATCTTGAGGAGGAATCCCTTGATCAGCTTACGGATGACAGTTTTAACGACACCCAGCCCCGCTTTTCACCGGATGCCAAAAGGGTGGTCTTTGCCTCTGAACGGGACGAGGTCCCGGACTCCCGTCGTTACGGCTATTTTGCCAATCTCAGCTTTGACATCTTTGAGGCGGATCTGGAGAGCGGCAGCCTCTGGCAGATCACAAAAGAGCCTTTTGACTGCACGCAGCCCCTCTATGTGGGGGAAAAGATCGCCTTTATATCTTCCCGGGACGGAATCAAAAACTATGAGATTATTGACATGGCAAACTCTCAGATCGCCAAGCTGACCCACGTGCTTTCCGGGACTTTCAATGGAGATATCTCATCTGATACAAACTACATGCTGGTCTCAAACTACTTTGACGGCGCTTGGGATATCTATTTTGAAAACAGCCCCATCCGCGAGCTGACTTACACGCCATATCCTGCCCCCACGCTTTATGAAAAAAGCTATGATCTGCTGGATCGGGTGGACTTTTCCGAGCTGGATCGCTATGGCATCCGCAAGGTCAAAAAGAAAATAAAAAGCGGCTACACTCAAAATAGCAGACGTCCTCTGGTCGGCAGCGGATTTGAACCCGTGGTGCCGGATACCACTGTGATCGCCACAAATTTCTCCTGGG
>CAZWUD010000161.1:0-3738 GCA_964637055.1 uncultured Candidatus Cloacimonadota bacterium | reverse complement strand
CGAATCAAGTGTCAATACCATACGAGATTCGGGTTCTTGATACGGCCTTGACAGACTCCCTGGGCTTTTTCACAAACGGGAAGAGGGTTGAGCTTGAATTTAACTATCAGCAGCCGGATCCAGATTCAAAGCAGCAAAAGTCCGGCGAAGATTACAAGATATACCGTTATAACGATGAATACGAGAAGTGGGTTATGCATGGAGGTCATGTCTCGGTGGCGGATAATACGGTAAGTTTTGAAGTCAATCGTCAGGGAATCTTCACCGTATTCCAAAATACTGACAATGTCTTGCCGGCAGTGGATGTAAACGTCGAAGATCAAGAGTTTACGGTAGGCGGATATGTGGAGGGAAACGGCGTGATTTCCTTGCTACTTTCCGATGCGAATGGCATTGACGTCATCGATGATTCGATCAAGCTGTTTTTGAATGGGACATTGGTTCCCGAGACTGATTTCGTGATATCAATCAATCGGGAAAACATCAACCGCATCCCGATCAAGTATCAATTGGCTTTGGGACGCGGTAATCATGAACTTAAGGTTGATTGTCGGGATCTGAACGGCAACTTTATGACCCGCGAGATTCAATTCATCGTCAACGACCGCTTTGATATCGTGAATATCGGTAACTATCCAAACCCCGTCATAGGGCATGCTCAGGATCCCAAAAACGACGGCAGGACCCGCTTTACATATATCTTAACCGACTCTGCAGATGAGGTATACATCAAGGTATATACTATCGGCGGGCGCCTGGTAAGGACTTTCCGCAATCTCCCGACCGGAGTGGGATATCATGAGTATCCACGCACCGTCTATGCTTGGGATTGCAAGGACGAACAGGGCTTCCACCTGGCAAACGGCACTTATTTTTATCGGGTGGTTGCCCGCAAAGGCAATAAGAAAATTGAAAAAACCATGAAAATGGCGATTTTACGATAGAGGAGGAGAAAAATGAAGAAATACATCCTCACCAGCCTTTTACTCTGCCTGCTCAGCCTGCCCGTCTATGCAGGCAGGTATGCAGGAGATTTTATGATGATTGGCGCCGGAGTTCGTGCTCTGGGCATGGGCGGAGCCTTTTCCGCTCTGGCGGATGACGGTTCTGCGATCTATTGGAATAGTGGCGGCATCTCCCAGATCAGAGAGTCAGAAGTCTCGGTTATGCACGCATTTCTATACAAGAATCTGGCCAGCTATGATCATCTGACCTACGTGCAGCCGCTGCCAAACGACGTGTCCATCGCTTTCAATGTGACCCGGCTCACGGTCAGTGACATCCCAAAGTTTGACGAGCGCTATCTGATCGGGACCAATGTGGATGAGCGGATCAATAACATCAACCTGCATCTGCCTGGCATCCCGGATGGAACTTTCCGTTCTACGGACGATCTCTATCAATTCGCTTTTTCAAAGAACATCAAGTTCGGTGCCAATATGGGCTGGCAGTTCTTTGAGGTGCCTTTTGAACTGGGCGTGGGTGGCAACGTGAAGTTTATCCAGCGCCGCATAATGGATAATATCGGTACTGGGACCGGCTTGGATCTGGGTTTGAAATTGCGCACGGATATGGCGGTGGTTTTTGACTATGATGATTTTGGCGATCTTCACTTTGGGCTAAATTTCCAGGATCTCGCCGGCACCGAAATCAGCTGGGACACGCCCAGTGAGATCAAGGACGAAGTTCTTTTCAACACAAAGTTTGGGATCGCAATAGACCAGCCTTTCCCATCTTTGAAGAGCAGTCTTATCCTGGCCTATGACTATGACTATGTGTATAATGGGACCAGTCACTACGGAGTGGACTGGAACTATGATGACCGTGCTAATCTGCGGCTGGGCTACTATGACACAAATTTCAGTTGCGGAGCCAGTGTCAAAATCTATGGTTTGTTTCTTGATTACGCTTTGATTACAAACCCCATTGGGGTCAGCAACAGGCTGGGCCTCAGAGTCCGCTTCTAGGAGATATCATGAAAAATATATTTATGATCGTTCTGGCGCTTTTGCTCCTCTTTGGCTGTTCCGGAGAGGACAATCCAGACATTGATACCACACCTCCGACCAGACCCGTAATGATCCCGCATTTGGGAGGCCCCGGAGATCCGGAGATCTATCTGAATAACGCTTGGGTGGAGCTCACAGACCATAACAACGGGATTGATACGGTCCCGGATGGCAACATGATGAGAATCATGTGGGAGCCATTCATCGACACCGATCTCAGCCATCTCAATATCTACAGATATTCTGACGTGCAACCTGATTCGGTCATGGTAGATCAGATTGCAGCCAACTACAACGACTATCTGGACCGGGGGCCTTTGACAGAGAGGATCTGGTATTCATATTACATTGAGCTCTTTGATGCAAATGGGAATAGCGCCATTTCTGATACTGTTTCTTATGCTCTTTTGGCAAAGCCCTATTTGCTGAACCCGGCCAACGGTGCTGCGGTGAATGTCACAAATTTGGATTTTGTGTGGAATAAAGCTGATGATCAGACGGGATTCTACCGGGTCCTGCTCTGGAATCAGGACAGAAAATTGCTGTGGCATCAGGATCTCTATGTGAGCACAGAAGATAATCCACTGACCATGTCTTTCCCCGTCATTGTGGATGAAGATAATCCCATCCAATCCGGGGATCTCCTGTATTGGCGGGTGGATTACTTTGACTACGATGATTTACATGAGATGAATATGGGCTCAAAATCTGAAGAGAGATATCTCTTCGTTCAATGAGTGAGCGGGATCTGGTATGTTAGCATTAAAACCTGCAAAGATACTTGTTCAAAGCAGAATTGACTACGGCATTTTTAAGCTGGCCTTGTCCCAAGATCCAGCCCTCATGGCAGGACAATCGTGCGATGATGTCAGCTTCAAAGCCGGAGAATAAATATGGCAGCAATTAGCTGGCTGCCAAGACCGGGGCCTCAGATCCAAAGAAGTGGCTTCGGCGTGAAATCAAGAAAATGCTTGACTGGATTGTCCAGCCCAAGATTTTAGCATAAAATGCATAAGAGGAAATTGTGAAGAAGATACTGTTTGCGATCATATTGGTCTGTATAAGTTTAACATTATTCGCTCAGTCTTCGGTTAGCTTTACTCCGACGAGTAACATCTCGGCCTACACCTTCGATGGTGCGCGTAGCGGGGTGGAAAAGCTGAAGATGAACACCTATATTTTAGGGCAAGTAGCCAAGCCAGGGCTCTATGTGGTTCCCGATGACACCGATTTTTTGACCCTGTTGGCACTTGCAGGTGGTCCCAGTGAGGACGCCAAGCTCACCAAGATTCGGATTGTCCGCCCTATCGCTGAGGGAGAAAAGGTCTTGTGGGTAAACTTTAAAGAGTACCTTGAGACGGGCGATACTGAATTGATCCCGGCTCTGCAACCGGGGGATACCGTCGTGATATCCGGAACGATCTTCTATGCATTTTCACGGGTGGCAGATTTCCTCTCCAAAGCAGCAATCACACTCAGTGTGTATAATTTGATCACCAGTTTATAAGCAAGGAAGGTAGTAGTGGAAAATAATATTCAAAATCAGCAGCCTCAGGACGAGATCAAGCTTTCGGATTACTTTCGCATAGTACTTCAATACCGCTATCTGGTGGTCATGGTATTTGTCCTTGTATTGGTGGGTGCGATCTTTTATACGGCCAGACAGCCGAAGATTTACTCCGCTTCAGCTCGTATCCTTTTGGAAGACCAAAAGTCCGGGGCCGACCTC
>CAZWUD010000160.1:0-3801 GCA_964637055.1 uncultured Candidatus Cloacimonadota bacterium | reverse complement strand
AGATAAGGATATAAACATGAGTTTTAACCCTCAATTTGCACGAATCGGCGAAGTCCTGGTTCATGAAGAAGTCGTGAACGATGACCAGCTGAAAGAAGCTCTGATTAAACAGTCCAATTTTGGCCTGAAGATCGGAGAAACCCTCATCAAACTCGGATACATCACCGAAAGGCAACTGCTCAATGTACTGCATTTGCAGCTTGGCTACGACATTGTAAAAGAAACCGAACTGATGGATTTGGATCTGAACGTCGTATCCCTGATTCCTGAGCCTTACGCTCTGGAAAATAGAGTGATTGCCCTGCGCGAAGAAGGCGATGGCCTCGTGGTGGCTTTGGCTGATCCTGAAAACCTCACCGTTTTGGATAGTCTGAAGAAGCTAACCGGTAAAAACATTAAACCCGAACTCATCGCAGACACCGTTTTACATGACACGATTGAGAGGTATTACAAAAGCATTCGCACCACCAGCCAGGTGGAAGATGCTGTCGGGGGCTTTGACTTTGTGGCTATTGATGAGGATGAAAATGAGATATCCATCTCCGCCGCATCCAGCGATGCCGATGCCCCGGTTGTCAAACTTTTGAACCTGATTATCAATGAAGGTATCAAAGCGGGTACCACAGATATTCACATTGAACCTCTGGTGAAAACCACCCGTGTGCGCTATCGCATCGACGGTGCTCTGCGGGAAGTGATGACACCGCCCATCGGAATGCACCCAGGCTTGATCTCTCTGGTGAAGGTGATGAGTAAACTGAATATCGCCGAACGCCGCCTGCCTCAGGATGGGCACATCTCCCTGAAAACCTCCGTCAAGAGCGTGGACGTTCGTGTGTCCATCACTCCGACTGTTTTGGGTGAAAAGGTTGTGATGCGTTTGTTGGACAAAGGTGACTTTGGATTCACACTCAGCACTCTTGGCTTTGAGCCTGAAGATATGGTGATCTTTGACAAGATCATCCGCCGTCCTTACGGCATCATCATAGTTTCCGGCCCCACCGGTAGTGGTAAATCCACTTCATTGCACGCAGCTTTGAAAGAGATTCAGGATATCGAGACCAATATCATCACTGTTGAAGACCCCGTGGAGTATCGCCTGGAAGGTATCACTCAGATCGAGACCAAAGAACAGATCGGCCTCACCTTTAGCAGCGCTCTCCGCTCCGTCCTGCGTCAGGACCCAGATATCGTGCTTATCGGTGAAATTCGTGACGAAGAAACGGCAGATATCGCGATCAAATTTTCGCTTACCGGTCACCTCGTATTCTCCACATTGCACGCCAACGACGCTCCTTCCACCGTCACCCGTCTGATCGACATCGGAATCAAGCCATATCTGGTGGGTTCCTCACTTTCCCTGGTGATGGCTCAGCGTCTGGTCCGTAAGGTCTGCCCCTATTGCATCGAAGATTATAAACCCACCGAACAGGAACTTCAAGATGCAGGTCTTTCCGAAGAAGATATCAAAGATGCCAAGTTCAAAATGGGCACCGGTTGTGTGCACTGTGACAACACCGGCTTCTCCGGTCGTACCGGTATCTTTGAATTGCTCACTGTGGACAAAGAAATCCGTCAATTGATTTATGATGGTGGCAATCAGGACCTCATTCGCACCTCTGCTCTGAATTCCGGAATGCGCACCCTGCATGATGCCGCCATATCGAAGATGAAACGTGGAATCACCACCATTCGCGAAGTCATTAAGATGACTGTAGTTGAATAAAATAGATTAAGAAGGTAAACAGATATGCCAAATTTTGCCTACATCGTAAAGGACGCTAAAGGCGCTCGTGTAGAAGGTGTGATCAAAGCCGACACCCTCGATATGGCAGTGGAAAAGCTCGCCAAAGAGGGCTCTACCATCATATCGGTAAAAGCGGCTTCCGAAGGAGCGTTTAAAGGAAAACTCTCGCTCTTTGACAAAGTCATGCTCACCATCTACAAGATTCGCACCGGTGTAACTCTGAAAACTCTCGTGTTTTTCACACGTCAGCTTTCTACCATGTTCTCCGCCGGTCTCACCATCGAGAAAGCGATTACTGACCTGGAAAAAGAAGAAAAGAATAAGAGATTTGCCAAAGTGCTGCGCAAGATCGGTGATGACATCCGCAAGGGTTTCTCTCTTTCCGAAGCAATGCTGCAGCACCCGGGTGTGTTTAACCCACTCTATGTGGCTCTGGTGCAGGCCGGTGAAGTATCCGGAACTCTGCACTCGGTGTTGGATGAGCTCTCAGACTATCTGGAAAAGATCGAAGATACCCGCCGCAAAGTTACCAGCGCAATGGCCTACCCGATCTTCATCCTGATCTTCCTCATCTTCGTTATATGGGGCATGTTCTACTGGATCATTCCTATGTTTGCTGCAGTCTATGCTGATTTCAATGCGACATTGCCCAGACCGACGATTATCGCTATCAACATAAGTAATTTCATTGTAAACAACCTATTCTTGGCAATTCTGATTTTCATCATGGCCATTGTCGGGTTGTTTTTAGTTTATCTCACAGACCGTGGACGATATGTGATGGACACGCTCAAGCTCAGGATTCCTGTGATCGGCGGCGTGGTAACAAACTCGATAATGAGCAAGTTTGCCCGCACCTTCAGTATTCTGATGGCCGCAGGAGTACCGATCATGGACACCATGGAGCTCACTGAGAATGTGGTGCAAAATGCTGTGGTAGAAGGTGCTGTGCGACGCGCCAGAGTCCTGGTGAAAGAAGGCTACGGCGTGGCCAATGCCTTCCGCAGAACCGGCGAATTTCCGCCCACCCTGCTACAGATGCTTTCCACCGGTGAAGAAACCGGAGACATGGACAAGCTGCTGGGGAAAGCCGCTCAGTTTTATGAGAAGCTTGTGGATAGCGTTATTGACCGCCTGACATCATTGATCGAGCCGCTTTTGATCGTAATGATGGCCCTCGTCGTGGGAACCATCATCATCGTGATCTATCTGCCGATCTTTGACCTTGGTGAAGCTATCTCCCAGGGATTCAATTAAAGCCCACGATACTCATGAATATATCCTGCCCCGGCTCAGCGGTCGGGGCTTTTTCGTTTGCTAATTCGCTGGGCTCAGTTTGATCGATGTGGTTTTGCCAGACATATTGAGTCAGTTTCAAGCTGGAATCATCGCATCTTCATGCTCTGCCCAAACGATGATCCCGGCACAAAGTCGATTTCATGACTAGAGAAAAAGCTGGCCGTTTATAGTGAGTTGGCCTATTTGGGCCGTCAGAAAAACCAGTTTAGTGCCCAGATATTCGGATTTTGCGGACTTTGTAAGAGACTGCCTGGCAAAATAATCTGCAAATATGCAATAATCCGCTTGACAAGACTGGGCAAAACAAAAACATATTCTTCAGGAGTATTTGTATGATCGAAGTTATTAGAGACAAGTGCATTGGCTGCGGTGCATGTTTGAAAGCATGTGCTTATGATGCGATCAGCGTCGTTGAAAAGTTGGCCATAATTGACATAGATAAATGTGTTCTGTGTGGAGCCTGCGTGCAGGCTTGTCCCTTTGATGCCATCATGATTCGCAAAAAAAGTAGCGTTCATGTGGATAAAACTGATTACTCGGGCATTTGGGTCTTTGCCGAACAGCGTGATGGCTGCATTGCCGGGGTATCCTATGAGCTTTTGGGAAAAGGCCGGGAACTGGCGGATCAGGTAGGGGCAGAGCTCACCGCGGTGCTCTTTGGATCCGGCTTGAACGGACTCCCGGAGGAATTGATAGCTTATGGTGCAGATCAGGTCATCACCATCGATGACCCGGCTCTGAAGCATTTTCGTGAT
>CAZWUD010000159.1:0-3843 GCA_964637055.1 uncultured Candidatus Cloacimonadota bacterium | reverse complement strand
GATAGTGTTCAGCCCCCCGGCCGGATCGCATTCACCATTTTGGATCTGACTCATGATTTGGCTGCGCAGGTTAAAGTGTTGTTCGTTGATACGGCCTTCCATTTCGATGATCTTGTAGCTAAAGTTATCTTTGAGGTTTTGCATGTATTCCAGGCATAAGTCCAGCATAAACATCAGCTTGGCATGCAAATCATCGATCATCGCATCAAAGTCCTCGTGCAATGGCAGTTTCTGGGCGGTAATCTGATAGTTCAGAATGCGATTGACCTCTTCGGTAAAGTCGCCGATCTTTTCGATGTCATTGACCGTGTGCAAAAGCGACGGAATCTTTTGGATGATATCATCCGCATTGGTCTTTTCATTGACCGCCACCAGGTAGAGGGTGATTTCGCGCTGCAATTGGTCGATCGCTTCCTCGATCTTGCTCACGCGGATCTGCTTTTTATAGTTTTTATCCTTAAAAGCTTCATAGCTCACCACCAGCCCCAATCTCACCAGGCGCAGCATTTCCCGCATCTCTTTGATGGATTGATCAATGGCCAGTTCACTATCCCCGATCAGATGATAATTCAGGTGTTTAGGCTCGCCCAGGCTGAGGGTATCGATCTTGTCCTTGGGGATGAGCTTGGTGGCCACTTTGGCAAAGACGCCGGCAAAGGGCAGACAAATTATGGTGTTAAATATGTTGAAAAAAGTATGACCATTGGCCACATGCCGCGCCAGATTTTCCCCGGCGAAGGCATCACCGCTGGTGATCCGATTGATAAACAAAGTGTATATGCCAAAATAGGTTAGGAGTCCAAAGAGGATGGTCCCAAAAGAATTGAACAGAGTGTGCACCATCGCCACTCTGCGGGCGGTATAGTTTGTCCCGATACCGGCCATCCAGGCGGTGATCGTGGTGCCGATATTATCGCCAAAGACCAGATAGAGTGCCCCTTCAAACGGGATGAGGCCACTGCTTGCCAGCACGATCACTATACCCACTGATGCTGATGAACTCTGGATCAGCATGGTAAAGACGGTCCCTGTGAGTATGCCCAAAAGCGGATTGCTGGAGATCTGCACCATAAAGTCCCGCGCCATCTGCGATTCCTTGAGAGGGATCACTGCGGCAGACATCACATTGAGTCCGATAAAAAGCAGACCAAAGCCGATGATGATCTGACTCCAGCGCTCCATCATGCGACTCTTGCGGATGAGGAGAAGGATCACACCTGCGATGATAAAGACAAAAGCGTAATGCCCGATCTTGAAAGCTATCAATTGTGCAGTGATGGTGGTGCCGATATTTGCCCCCATCACCACGCCCACAGCCTGACTCAGGCTCATGATTCCGGTATTTACCAGACCGATCATCATCACCGTCGTGGCTGATGAACTCTGGATCAAAGCGGTCACCGAGATGCCCACCAGGACACCTTTGAGCGGCGTATTGGTCAGTTTCTTCAGAATCCTGCGCATCTCGCTGCCGGCAACGGCATGCAGGTTGTCGCTCATCTTGTTCATCCCAAAGATGAAAAGAGCCAGGCCACCAAAGAAATTAATAATCTGCAGTATCGACATAATTTTCTAAACAATCCTTAGACGGGGATGGGTTAATTTTCTTACAGGTGCGATACGGTCAAGCAATAATTCTCTGAAGCTCCTCCCCAAGGCCATAAATCAATGTATAAAAAAACCCGGAATCAGCTTCCGGGCTTCATTTGGGGAAATAGTATTATCTCTTTGATAGAGTCATTCTCCGTGAGCAACATCACCAGGCGATCGATGCCGATGCCCTGTCCACCCATGGGAGGCATGCCGTATTCAAGAGCTTCCAAAAAGTCCTCATCCACCACGTTTGCTTCATCATCTCCCATGGCGCGCAGTTTGGCCTGAGCTTCCAGGCGCTGGCGCTGATCCAGGGGGTCATTGAGTTCACTGAAGGCATTGGCAAATTCCCCTCCGGCGATGATCAGCTCAAAGCGGTCTGCCAATAGCGGATTACCCGGCTTGGCCTTGGCCAGAGGTGAGATCTCCTTGGGAAAATCACAAACAAAGGTCGGCTCTATCAGCTTTTCTTCCACAAAATGCTCAAAGATGAGGGCAATCAGCTTGCCTTTGCCACTGCCCTTGGGAATCTCCAGCTTCTGCTCTTTGCAAAAGGCTGCAAGCTTTTCCTCACTGTCACTCAGGACATCCAATCCGGTGGCCTCTGAGACCAGTGCCGGCATTGAAGCCCGGCGCCACTTTCCACCCAGATGCACCGTATGCCCTTGATAGACAAAGGTATCCTTGCCCACCACATCCAGAGCCAGATGCTGAACCAGACCCTCCACGAGGTCCATCATGCCATTCAGATCCGAATAGGCTTCATAGGATTCCATCATGGTAAATTCCGGATTGTGAGTGCGGTCCATGCCTTCGTTGCGAAAGTTTTTACCGATCTCATAGACCCGCTCAAAACCTCCCACGATCAGCCTCTTCAGATACAGCTCCACCGCGATACGCAGATAGAGATCCACATCCAAAGTGTTGTGATGAGTGACAAAAGGCCGGGCGTTTGCGCCGCCATAGAGCGGCTGCAGGATGGGGGTCTCCACCTCGATATAGCCGCGCTCGTCCATGTATCTGCGGGCCGCGGATATGATGCGGCTGCGCAGCTCAAAGACCTTGCGGTGCTCGGGATTGAGCAAAAGATCCAGATAGCGCTTGCGATAGCGCAGCTCGATGTCTGCAAATTCGTCATAACGCACAGTCTTGCCATCCACCACCTTCTCTTTCACGGCGGGCAGAGGACGGATATTTTTGCTCAAGAGGGTGATGGACTCACATCTCAGGGAGTATTCACCTCTTTTGGTAAAAAATGGGACTCCTGTGGCCTGCACAAAATCGCCAGCATCACAGAGCTTGAATAGTTCATAATTATCTTCACCCAGCTCGGCTTTGGACACATAGAGCTGGATCTTTCCGCTATCATCTTCAAGATTGCCAAATCCCAGCTTGCCCTGACGCCGCATCGCCACCAGGCGTCCGGCCAGGGTCACGGGCTCGGCTTTTTGAACGCAGAGATCCCTGTCGACAAGGATCTCTGCAATCTTGTGGCTGCGTCCGCTTTCCACCGGATAGGGATCAATGCCCAGGGCACGAATCCTCTCCAGCTTCTCTTTGCGGAGCTTGATAAATTGATTTTCGGCCATTATTTAAAAGAGGTCTTTAAAGGGATTGTCCTCGACCACAGCACTTTTTTCGTTGGCGTATTTGCGCCACTCTTCATCCCGGCGTCCGCCACGGCGTCCACCAAAGCTGTCACGATCCCGATAGCTATCCCGGCCGCCGCCTGGGCGTGGGCCACGATCTTGTTGCTGACGGGGACGGCTGGCTGCAGCGATCTCTTCCGGAGTGCGGTCGGTATAATCCAAAGTGATGCGGTGGTTTTCTTTATCGATGGCAGTCACCATCAATTTCACCTTCTCGCCACTCTGGAATTCATCGGTCTTACGCACTCTGGAGCGCGGCAGTAAACCGGTGATGCCATCACTGATGGTCACAAACACTCCAAAATTGGTAGAGGATTCCACTGTGCCTTCAAAGGGCTCTTCGATCTTCACTATATCAGCGATATCATCCCAGGGATCAGGCTGCAGAGCCTTCAGAGAGAGGGAAATCTTCTGGGTGTCGGAATCAATGCGCAAAATCTGCACACGAACGTAATCACCTTCTTTGAGGACTTCGCGGGGATGACCGATATTGCGGTTACGGCTCATTTCAGAGACCGGGATCAATCCTTCCACTCCGGGTTTGAGCTCGGCAAATGCACCAAAATTGTGCAAACGCAAGACGCGGCAATCCACTTCGTCG
>CAZWUD010000158.1:0-3898 GCA_964637055.1 uncultured Candidatus Cloacimonadota bacterium | reverse complement strand
AGCGTATCTTGATCATACAAACCGCCTTTATCGGGGACGTGATCCTGATCACCCCCCTGATCCGCGCTACAAAGCAGATCTACCCCCAGGCTGTGATCGATGCACTGGTAGTGCCCGCTGCGGCTAAGTTACTACAAAACAACCCATATCTGAATGAAGTGATCACATATTCCAAACGGGATAAAGCCTTGCTCTCAATGGGGCGCATGATCCGGAAAATCAGAGCCAAAGGCTATGACATGGCGATCACGCCTCACAGTTCGGGCAGGACCCATCTCTTGATCTATCTGGCCAAAATCCCTGCCCGGGTGGGTTTTGACCGTGGCACAATGCCTTTTCTTTTGACGGCCAAGACAGCTCACCCTCGCGGCATCCACAAATCCAGGAAGAATCTGGCTCTCTTGAGGCTTTTGGACCCCCAAGATTTTGATCCGCAGACCCAGCTTTTCCCCTCCAGAGAAGATCATCAATTGGCGGAGTCTCTGCTGGCTCCCCTGGGTGAAAAAGAGATCATAGCGATGGCTCCCGGTTCTGTCTGGGCTACCAAGTGTTGGCCTGTCGAATACTATGCGGAGCTGAGCGCTTCCTTGAGCGCATTATCTTACGGCATTGTCCTGATCGGCTCCGGGGACGATGCGGCCAAGTGCGAGATCATCCGTGAGAAATGCCCCCAGGCCCTGATTCTGGCGGGCAAGACTGACCTTTTGCAGAGTGCTGCGGTGATTTCCCGGTGCAAGCTGATGATCTGTAACGACAGCGGGGCTCTGCACATTGCAAACGCCATGCAGACGCGGGTGATCGCCTTTTTCGGACCCACGGTTCAGCGCCTTGGCTACTTTCCTTTTAGACCCGAGGATCACGTCTTTGAAACGGATCTAGACTGCCGCCCCTGCAGCAGCCACGGTCCCCAAAAATGCCCCCGAAAGCATCATGACTGCATGAGCAAGATCCTGCCTGAGAGCGTGTTGCAATATATAAAGGAAAACTTGAGATGAAAGAACTGGTCATCCTCACCGGCTACGACAGCTTTATCGGCCAGACCCGTAAACCCTGGGTCGGAATCGATACCGAGCTCTTTGTCCGAGAATTGGAAAAACTGGACATAGCCTGCCGGATACACGAGTTTCACGAAGTGGCAAATCATCAGGTCGAGCTGCGTGACAGCCTGATCTTTTATAGCTTTAGCCATCGTGAGAATCTGCGTCACTATATCCGCGACATTTTGATCTACCTGGCCAGCCGGGGCAATACCCTGATCCCCTCTTTTGAGCTTTTTTGCTGTCATGAAAATAAAGGCTGGCAGGAGCTTTTGAAAAGCAAGCTGGGGATCAAAAGCCTGGATTGGCATTACTTTAGCAGTAAACGCGAGCTGGATGGCTATCCTTTGAAATTCCCCCTGGTCTTCAAGACTTTGGGAGGATCAAACAGCACCGGTGTGGCCCTGGTTCACAGCAAATCCGAGATCTTGAAGGAACTGGCCAAGCGCGAGCCCAAACTCAGTTTGGGGCAAAAGCTGGATTTCTGGCGGCGGCGGAATCTGCGCAAGCACAAGCATTTCCCCGGATATCCAGATTACGATCTGAGCCGGGATGCCCTGCTCTATCAGGATTACATGAGCCCTGAGATTCCTTTTATCCTGCAGGAATTCATCCCCGGCCTCGGTTATGACTACCGGGTTATCGTATTGGGGGATAAATACTTCGTGAGCAAGCGTCATACCAAAGCCGGAGATTTCCGCGCCAGCGGGGCCAAGCTTTTTGATTTTGAGATCCCCAATCCCGATAAATTATTGGATAAAGCCAAAGAGCTCTACGGGATTTTTGCCAGTCCCTACATCTCGCTTGATTTTGGGGAAGACGCTCAGGGCAAGCTCTATCTCTTTGAATATCAGGCTTCTCACTTTGGGATCAACGCCATTGTCCGCGGAAATGGATACTTTCAAAGCCAGTCCGGAAGCTGGCAATTCCAGGAAGATAAAGCTCCCTTTGAGCTGTATATGGCCCAGGGGCTGGGGCATTTTTTGAGGCAGTGATGGTGCTCTCCTACTACCTTCTGAAACCTTTTTATTCCAGCATATGGCGCATTCTGAATCTGGTCAAAAAACGCCGTGAAATAGTCTTTTACTGCCACACCCCAGTGGATATGCAAAATTGGCTGCCGGTGCAGAAACATCTCAAAGAGATCAGGATCGTGACCGACAAGCCGGCATGCTATCGATATCTGAAGAAGCACGGTTACCGTCCCGGCCTGCTGCCCGCATTTCCCAAAGCGGTGATCATGTGCCGGGTGGCTGCTCACAAATTCCCTTCTTCCAAAGTGATCAAGATCGGCATGAATCACGGCGCTTACCATTTCAAGCGCTTCACCGCCGCCAAGCACTACGCTCCCTTTAGCCTCTTTCTTTTTTCCAGCCAGGCAAATCTGGACAAGGCCAGAGAAATCGGGATAAGATGCGGCAAAATCGGCGGATATCCCAAGCTGGATCCCTGGTTGAAAAGGGAGATAGAGCCTGCCTCCATAGATAAATCCGGCAAGCCCGTCATCCTCTTTACCTCAACCTACAAAGCCAGCGGCATGAGCGCTATCGACCTGTGGATCAAGCATCTGCCCCGCCTGGCGGAGACTTACGAGATCTATGTGAGCCTGCATCCCTGGATGGACGAGGAGTACGCACCCGAACTAAGCCAGATGCCGTCGGTGCATTATGTGGCGGATCGGCCTCTGCCCTACATCGCTATGGCTGACGTCGTGATCGTGGATAACTCCTCTGTGATAGCGGAATGTTGCGCTCTGGACAAACCCCTGATCAGTTGGAAATTGCCGGAAGTGCGCCGCTCTGTGGAGGAAATCACCCGGATTCTGGAGCGGGCCAGCATCAGGATCAAAGACATTGATGAGCTGGAGGCCGCCATCGGCCGCGCCCTTGCAAAGCCGGAGGAATTTCATCAGGCCCGGGCTGAGGCAAGCTCCATCTTCTTTGACACGCTTGATGGCGAGGCCGGCAAACGCTCGTGCGCTGAAATTCTTAAGCTATTACCGGAGCTGGCACCATGAGCCTCTGTGACGCCCATTGCCATCTGGCCAATCTGGGACAAAGCCTTGCCCTGCTGCCTCTTTTGGAGGAAGCATATCAGCACGGCATCACTCACTACCTTTCTTCAGCCATTAGCAAGTCGGATCTGAGATACTATCCACAACTGCTCAATGCCAGCCGGGTAAAGCTGCTCTACAGCGCCGGTATTCACCCAAATTTTGAGCCCTGCGATCTGGAATTTAAAGATATCGAAGAGCTCTGCAAAGCGGGCAGGATCTGGGCTATCGGAGAGATCGGGCTGGATCGCGGTAATCCGGAATTTGCCCTGATGAAGAGCATCTTTATCCGCCAATTGGACCTGGCGCTGGAATACAAACTCCCCGTGGTTCTGCACATCGTGGGGCATCAGCAGGAGGCCTTTGAAATCCTCCGAGCTTATCCCCTGCGATATCTCATTCACGGTTATGCCGGTAGCCAGGAGGCTTTTCGGACTTTTATGCGTCTGGATAGCTATTTTACCATCAGCGAGCGCATCCTGCGTGAGGATAAAGCTGGGCTTTTAAAAGAAATGCTGAAAAGCCGGAGATTCCTCTTTGAGACCGATATCACGCGGTATTACCTGAAAGAGGGCGAGGCTAATCCGCTACTCCGCCTCAAGGCTGTGCTGGATGGGGTGGTCCAGCACTACAAGGTGGATCCAGAGATCCTGATCCGAATCCAGGCCGCAAACTACCAAATGCTTACCGGACAGAGGATATGATGGATCTTTCCAGAACCGAAATCCTGGTGGGTACCGAGGCACTGGACAGGCTCAGAGCCGGCTGCGTTTGCATCGCCGGACTGGGCGGAGTGGGTTCCTATGCC
>CAZWUD010000157.1:0-3914 GCA_964637055.1 uncultured Candidatus Cloacimonadota bacterium | reverse complement strand
AAAAATCCGGACGAAGTCCGCGTGATCAAGCCCCTCAAAGACGGTGTGATAGCGGATTTTCAGGTGACGGAGCTGATGCTGCGTAATCTCATCATGAGAGCCCAGAAAAAGCGGCTCCTGGTGCGTCCCCGGGTGATTGTCTGCGTGCCTTCGGGTATCACAGAAGTGGAAAAACGGGCAGTGCGCGATAGTGCCCTGCATGCCGGAGCCCGAGAAGTCTATCTGATCTCCGAGCCGGTGGCTTCAGCGATCGGGGCGGATCTGCCCATCGACGAAGCCTGCGGTAACATGGTAATGGATATCGGCGGCGGCACCTCTGAGATCGGCGTGATTTCGTTATCCCACATCGTGGTGCACAATAGCATCCGTGTGGGGGGAGACAAGATTGACAATGACATCATCAGTTATCTGCGCAAAAAGAACAACCTCCACGTGGGCATTCAGACGGCAGAAAAGATCAAGATGACCATCGGTAGTGCCTATCCCCTGAAGGAAGAGCTGACCATGGACGTGCGCGGCCGCGACATCGTTTCCGGCTATCCGGTCACCATCAAGATCTCTTCCGAAGAGATTCGCGAAGCCATCTCCGAGACGGTTTCCACCATGATCGATGCCATCAAACGCCTCTTTGAGCGCACCGCACCCGAGCTTTCGGCAGATATCGCCGAGCGCGGCATCTTCCTCACCGGAGGCGGAGCTCTGCTAAAGGGTCTGGACGAAAAGATCCGCAAGACGGTGGATCTGCCCGTGCACGTGGTGCCTGATCCCCTGGAATGCGTGGTCAAAGGTGCCGGCATGGTGCTGGATGATATCGATCGCTATCGCCAGGTTTTGATCAAAAAGATTGAAGATTAGGCTCCCAAGACTCATATCCCTATCCGGCCCCGCGGCCGGTTCTGAATATGCATGAAGAGAAAATATCTTTTGCCCGCCATCCTGATCGTCTTCTCGATCGCAATGCTGATCGGGGGTGAAGAGGCGCGCACGGCAAAGGCAGCCTTTTTTGGCCGCAGCATATTTTACCCCTTTGTGCGCTCTCTGAAGACCATCGAAAGCAACCGCAGTCTGCGTGAGGAAAATTTTGACCTGCGCTACCGGCTCACCGAGAGCACCCTGCAAAATCTGGCTCTGCAAAATGAGATCAAGGAATATATCGGAGTGAGTTCGATCAGCTTTGCCACCGATGGCAGAGAATTTGAACTGGCGGAAGTAATCGGCTTTTCCGGGCAATTTCAGGAGCGTGACCTGGTCGTAAACAAAGGTAAAATGCACGGGATTGCCACCGGTTCTGCTGTGATATCCGGCAATGGCATCGTGGGCAAAACCATCACGGTGACAGATACTTACAGCATTATACTCCCCTTTTCAAACCCCCGCTTTCAGATGCCGGTGATGAATCTGCGCACCGGAGTGCAAGGCATCATGCAATCCGACCTCGCGGGCAATGTGTCCATGAATCTGATCAAGATCGGCTCCGAGATCGCCAGTGGCGATACGATCATAACCTCAAACCTCTCCAGACTCTTTCCCAAAGGCTATCCGGTGGGCACCATCAGCCGCATCCGGGAATCCACAGACAATCTCTTTATCAGTGCAGAAATCAAGCCCTTTACCCTGGTGGAAAATCTGGAACACGTTTACATTCTCACAGAAAGGAATAAACATGTCGAATAAGACAAAAGAACCCATCATCAAGGTCTATGGTGTCCCTTTTGAAAGAATCCCGATCAAGACCCGGATCCTGAGTCCTGAAGACGAAATGGCGGAGATTATCCGCCGCTATGCCCTTCCGCATATGCAGCCGGGAGACATCCTCACCATCAGCGAAAGCCCCCTGGCCATCACTCAAGGCCGGGCAATCCCGGTGAGCCAGATCAAGATCAGCCTTTTGGCCAAAGTGCTCAGCCGCTTTGTAGCCAAGGTGCCATACGGCATTGGCCTGGGCGCTCCATCCAGCATGCAGTGTGCGATCGAAGAGACGGGAAAGCTGCGCATCTTGATCGCCGCAGCAGCCGGCGCTCTGGGCAAGCTCCTGGGCCGGAAGGGAGATTTTTATCGGGTGGCCGGAATGCAGGCCGCTCTGGTGGATGCCGCCAGCACCTCGCCGGTTCCGCCCTATACCGAGACCGTGATCAAAGGGCCCAAAGAGCCTGCAAAGGTAGCCCGAAAGCTCAGCGAAGAGCTGGGCTATCCGATTGCGATCATGGATATCAACGACATCGGCGGAAGCTGGATGATCGGCGGCGGGGGCGGAGTAAATAAAGAATTTATCGAGCTGGCGATGAAGGACAATCCTCAGGGGCAGGGAGATGAGCTCACCCCCCTGTGCATCGTGAGGCGTCAGGGAAGATAAGCTTATGTGGCGCAAGGGAATCTACGCATTTTTGGCAGGATTGTTCTTCCTCTATCTACAGATCCTCCTGATGCCGTCACTGGCGATCGGCGCAGTGACACCCTTGATCCTTTTGCCCTGGCTGATCCACAGCGTGTGGAAGCATCCGCAGGAAATCTCGCTGCCTGTGGTCTTTGTGATCGGGCTGCTCTATGACACGCAAATACCCTCCACTTTTGGCATGCACGCCCTTTTCTTTTGTCTGCTGGCAGTTTTGATCAATGTCCTGCGCATACCTTTTGAGCAAGATAGCAAGGTGGCCAAGCTGATCGCAATCGCCAGCACAAATCTGGTCTTTAGCACCTTAAACTTTTTGGGCAGAGGCATGACATGGGGCTTTGATGGCAAGCTCTTTGGTCTCACCATTGCCGCTTTTTTCTATAATCTGCTCTTCAGTTTGCTGATCTTTGCCATGATGCAACTCATTGGGCAGCTAAGGATTGTGCTGATCGATGACTAAAACCCAACAGGTCTTTGCGATCGTCGCCGGAGCTCTCTTTGGGCTCTTGGTAATCTCGCTGTTTCGCCTGCAAGTGATTCAGGGAGAATACTATCAAAAGGTGGCTGAGAGCAATTTTGTGCGCATCAAACGGCTGAATGCCACCCGGGGTGAGATCTATGACCACAAATACCGTCCCATCGTGCAAAACATCCCCTCTCACAACCTCTATCTGATCAGCGGGAAGATCGTGGATTTACCGGCTCTGCAGAGATTTCTCTCTCTGCATTTTGACGTGGATCCCCAAGAGCTCAAGGAACTGGTGATGCGCCAGAGATTTCGCAGCTATGAAGAGATCCTGGTGGTAGATAACGTCACCTTTGAAAAGATGCTGAACGTGAGTGAATCACTGAACTACTTTCCGGAGCTCACCTTTCGCATCGATTCCACCCGGGAGTACCTCTACCCAAATCACTTCACCGGCTATGTGGGACGCATCAATGAAGGTGAATATGAGCGCTATCGGGATGAGGACTATTCGATCAATAGCTATATCGGCAAGACCGGATTGGAGCGCTATTATGAAGTGCTGCTAAAAGGCAAGGACGGCCGGGAAGTGGTGCAGGTGGACGCTCAGGGGCACAATCTTGGGCTTTTCCGCGAAGCCGGCTACATCGAGCCTCTGAACGGGCTTTCCCTGGTGCTGACCATTGATAATGAATTGCAGGATTTTGCCAGCAGGCTCTATCCCGATGGAATCAACGGGACTGTGGTGGTCAGCGATGTGCGCACAGGCGGCATCCTGGCATATGTCAGCAAACCCCAGTACGATCCCAATCTCTTTATGCGGCGCATCTCTCCCGAAGTCTGGGAAGAGCTGAATAACGTAAATAAACCGCTACTGGACAGGGTGATACACGCCACTTATCCCCCCGGATCTGTCTTCAAACCAATCACCGCCGGACTGGGGCTGAAAAAGAATATCGTGCAAGAATCTACACGGCTGAGTCCCTGTATCGGGGGATTTCAGGTGGGCAATAGATTCTTCCGCTGTTGGGATCACAAAGGTCACGGCAGGACAAA
>CAZWUD010000156.1:0-3927 GCA_964637055.1 uncultured Candidatus Cloacimonadota bacterium | reverse complement strand
TGTCCTGGATGTTACCCAATAAAGATTTATCTTCTGTATCCGTGGCCAGCTTTTTGGCTTTGCCCAAAGACATCGTGACGACACAGAGGGGGGTATTGATGTCGTGGTCCAACTGTGCTATTTTCTGCAGGTCCGGGATGAGGGCTTCCCAGGCCTGAACATCGCGCAATCCCTCTTGGAGGCGGGCTCTTTCTTGTTCAAGCATTTCGCATCTCATTCTGCATTTCTTTTGACTATTCAGTAGATAGAAGATCAGTCCCACACTGCATAATATAATCAACAAGGTTAAAATCTCCAAGATGCCCAGTTCTGATAGTAGATATACCTGATTCATAATAAGTCCATTATTCATTTCATTAATCTCTTACATACATGATGGTAGCGGGTTTCAAAATTCCATCGTGCCAGTTTTGGTGCTCATAATCCGTCAAGGCATCATCATACATTCCCATTTGGTCCATGACACCCAGGAAATACCGGTAATCTTCCGTTTTGGTGCCTGACGTTCTGATGTCGCGCCGGCCCAGGGACATCCCATATTCACTATGATATGCTGGGATCGCATTTCCCGTCACACTTCCCACTTTTGCACCATTGATGTATCCCGTGAGCACTCCATTGTTATAGCTGAGGCTATAGGAATTCCATGGATATTGCTCGAGGGATGGGTTTAATCTTGGGTGTATTCCAAAGAACCAGTACCAATCGAAGATGTTTGATCTGGTCCCGTAGGTATCGTGATCTACAGATAGGTCCAGCAGAGTTGAATCTTCCTGAGTCACGGTAAAGTGCATGGTTTTGTCAGATTGATTGAACCAGATTGCGGCTGAAGGTTTGTTTTTCATATCATTTGAAGTAGGGTCGCTGGGTATCCATAACAAAGTGCCCTGTTCATTTACATGGCTAGGCCTGCCAGAATCATCGATTTTGGCAAAGCACATCAAAGTAAATGAATTGTCAGTCTGGATGGGATTGGATACTGTCGTATCTCTGTCCACAACCATGTGGGTCGCTCCAAAGAGATCAAGGTAACCGTCATATCCTCCCAGGAATGGTACGCAGTATCTGCTGTAAGCTCCTCCCCAAGGTACGGTGGCAGCAAGTAAGGCTTCTGAATATATTGTAGTAGTATGATTGTTGCCTGAGGTATCGGTCACATCGTTGTTATAACCAGAGCCATCTGTAAGCCACGTAATAAAATCTACTATAGCTTTCAACAGGCCTGTCAGAACCAATTTCTCCATCTCCAGATACAGTACATTCGGTTTACCGGTAAGCCCCTGAAGGGGGTAGTTAAAGGCCATCTCGGCTGTGCGGTTCACCCGGATCCCCTGCATTTCTCCGCGGATGTAGCTTTTCACCTCATAGTGATCTTTATCATTGTAAAAGCTGTATTTCAGGCTGTCGATTGTGCAATGTCCCACTTTGTAGTCAGTAAATACCTGTGTGTGGTGTGCATCGCTACTAAAGGTGGTCCCTCCCAGGTGGTAGTTCAAAAATGCCGAGGAATTGGCATTGCGGATCGCATTTCTCAGCGCATAATCACTCACATTCTCCGCCTCGCGCATCAGGGTGTTGCGCACCAACACGGTGGGGAATTCACTCAGTCTATTATTGAGGTTAATGAGCACTCCGGCAAATACGGTGGTCATCAGGATTACAAAGATCAGCATTCCTCTACCCATGTTATGCTCCCATCCTCATGTAGCTATTCATGAAGAAACATCTGATATACAGGCTGGTTCTGAGCGGTCTGCTTACTAATCCCACAGCGTCGCGTTTGAAGGTGAGCTCTACTCCTGCAGAGCGGATATCTTCCTCCACGTCCGTGATGGCATCATTTTCATCAAAATACTTAAACTTCATCGACTCCACATATAGGATGTATCCGTAATATTTGACTTTCATAGAATCCACATAGGTATCGACATAGGATACATAGGCCGGATTGCTGAGCAGGGCACCATCCTGTTTGATGGTGATCACATTACCCAGGTCGCTCATGCCGTCTTCCACGCTGAGGTCTATGGTATGCTCAGCATTGGTCAGCACATCGTTGTCGTAGCTCCACATGGTTTTGAAGACCAAGCGCGTGCTATCGGCGGTCACCACCACGTCATCCTCGTCTATACCGATTCCGGCCAGGGCGATCAGAGCATTGATCTTGGTGCCGGCCTGGTCCATATAGTCTATCATGGTAGAAGTGTAGATGGCTCTTTGTGTAGTTTCATTGAGCTGGGTGGTAAAGGTAAATATCATGATTAGTAGCATCCCGCCTATCACAACACTGCCGATGACATCTAATAGTATACTCATGATTACATATACGTACGGGTATAAAGTCGATTCATACTTACCGGGTGTTTCAAGGCCGGGGGCCCGGAGACGGTTACATCCACTCTGCGAAAAAGGCTGGTAGAGCCTGCCGGCAAAATCGTGCCGATGGAATCGCAGACCGCGGCCGATATGGCCAGATCGTAGGTTTCGGATTGACTATCTATATACACAGATCTTGTAGTATTGTCAAAATCAGGTATAATGTCATCGAAGGTGATCTGATCTGAAAAGAGCTTGGCATCCACTTCGTCCAGAACTGCGTGGCACAGGTGATTTGATTGCACTACTAATTGTGCATTAAAGAGGTAATCGGTCTGGCGCCAGACAGCCTGATTGTATCCCAAAGCTATGGATGAGAAAAGCACCACAGCCAAAAGTGCCAGTACCATTTCCATCATATTCATCTTTAGTCTCCTGATGTGATAAAGAGAATCTCGGTGAGGTCGGTAAGTCCTTCCCGCATCCGCTCCACGCCGCTGGCCTGCATAGACAGCATGCCGTGCTTTTCGGCGATCTTGCGGATCCGTTCCTCATCGATTTCGTTGACAGATTGCATGATTTCGGCCTTGATTTCCGGGTAGAAATACAGTGCTTCGGCCACGTTTATCCGGCCTTTGTAGCCATTATGACATTTGGAGCAGCCCACGGGCTCAAATATCTTGCCGGCTTTGAGGTCTTCCTCAGGCACTCCCAGGCGGATGGCGGCGGGCCAGCTTTCTTCTTTCAGGGGTCGGCGGCAATGCACACAGAGCCTGCGCACCAGGCGCTGGGCAATGATGATATTGATCGAATACGCCAGCAGGAAGGTCTCGATGCCCATCTTGTAAAGCCGCGTGACCGCTGAAGGTGCATCATTGGTATGCAGCGTGCTAAAGGTAAGGTGACCGGTATTGGCCAGTTTCACAGCGGTCTCCGCGGTGATCTGGTCACGAATCTCACCCACCATCACGATATCCGGGTCATGTCGCAGGATGGAGCGGATGGCTTGCTCAAAGCTCATCTTGTGGCCGATCTTGAGCTGCCGGGCTCCGTGGATCACGTATTCCACAGGGTCTTCGCAGGTCAGCACGTTGACCCCGGGATGGATCACATGGTGTAGCGCCGCCATCAGGGTGGTGGATTTTCCACTACCGGTGGGGCCTGTCACGATCACAATGCCCTTGGAGGTATTGATGGATTTGAAAAATTCCTCTTCGGCCTGCTGTTGAAAACCGAGCTTGCGAAAGTCCGTGATCACCTTACGGTCGTCGATCACACGGATCACCACGCTTTCAAAGCGCCGTTCATATTCCTGGGAGACGATGGGCAAGATCGAGATGCGGTAGCGGATCAGGTGTCCGTCCACCAGCCTTTGGGCAAATCCGTCCTGAGCGGTATCACGCTCAAAGCGGTCAACATTTGTAGAGCGGTCTTTGACCACAGCCGTAAGCGCTTCAGGCGGAGTATTTTCTTGTTTCAGCCAGAGCTGCAATTTACCGTCTATGCGGAAAAAGATATCCACGGAGTTCTTCCCGCTGGGGATGATGTGGATGTCACTGGCATCTCTGCGCACGGCCTCGATCAGGCAGCCTTCAAAGAGGTTTACCAGGA
>CAZWUD010000155.1:0-3943 GCA_964637055.1 uncultured Candidatus Cloacimonadota bacterium | reverse complement strand
ACCGGCAAAACTGGACCAATCAGATCCGCAGTCTGGACGCCGAAATTCAGCAGATGGAGCGGGATTTTGAGATTCGCAGACTCTCCATCAGCGAAGCCAACAAGCGCGAGCTGCAAGGCCAGATCGAAGCCAAGAAAGAAGAAGCCGGCCGGCTGCTGGAGGAGTACTTTGGTGAAAACGGGATGGCGGAACAGCGCTATCGTGAATTGATCGACCCTCTGACTGCCAAGATCCACGACATCATCACTCAGATCGCTGAGGATGAAAGCTATACGATGATTTTGGACGTCAGCATGGGCGTGGTGCTCTATGCAGATCCATCTACCGATATCACAGATCAGATCTTGCAGGAATTGAACAAAGATACCATCGCTCCGCCGGATCCGATGGATGATCCCTTCACTGGTGATAAGGAAAAGGAAGATCCATTTGCAGATGGCTTTAAGGACGGCTTTACCGATGGCTTTGGCGATGACTACAAAGAACCGGAATTGAAACCATAAAATGAAAACATTTAAGACAGGGCTGACTCCCCAGCAGATCCTCACGGTCACATCCGGGCAGTGGCAAGGGCCCCATAACCTGGTTTTACAAAGCGTCTGTGAGCCCTCAGAGGCTGATGGACAGTCCGTGATCTTCTGCGAACAGGAACGCCTGCTGGAAGATGTGAAAAGCTCCTCGGCAGGGCTGATTATCACAAATCCTGACTTTGCCAGGCGGCTCGGAGACAGAGCGCTCTTGATAGTGGAAAAGCCCTATCTGAGCCTGATGGTTTTGATCAGCTACTGGCTCAAACTGGATGAAGGAGAGCTGGGCTATCAGATCTCGCCCTCAGCCACTGTGGACCCCACGGTCAGATTTTTGGGCAAGGCGGAGGTCGGTGCAAATGCAGTGATCAAAGCCAATGCCGTGATCGGAGACGGAGTGCGGATCGGTGAAGGCTGCGTTATCTGCGAAGACGTGGAGATCGGCGCCCAAACCCGCTTTTATCCACGCGTGACGGTTTATGACTCTTGCCGGATAGGGCAGAGATGCATCATCCATAGCGGAGTGGTGATCGGAGCCGATGGCTTTGGTTTCCAGCTTCTGGGCGACAAGCAGCAAAAGATCCCCCAAGTGGGCATCGTCCGCATCCATGACGACGTGGAGATCGGGGCAAATAGCACCATTGACCGCGCTACTTTGGGTGAGACGGTGATCGGTAGTGGCACCAAGATCGACAATCTGGTCCAGATCGGGCACAACTGCGTGATCGGCGAGCACAGCATCCTCTGCGCCCAAGTGGGCCTGGCCGGCAGCACTACCGTGGGTGACTACGTGTATCTGGCCGGACAGGTAGGTGCGGCGGGACACATCACGATCGGTTCCCGTTCCATGGTCGGCGCTCAAAGCGGGATTGCCGGCAGCCTTCCTGAAAGTGGCCGCTATTTTGGCACGCCCGCAGTAGATGCGAATCAGAAAAAGCGTCAGATCGTTGCTGAGAAACACCTGCCGGATATGTATCGGGCTTATCAAAAGACATTAAAGGGAGATAAAAATTGACTGAATATAAACATACCATTGGCTCTGAGGTCTCTTACACCGGCATCGGCTTGCACAGCGGTGAGATTTCCACGATCCGCTTTAAGCCCGGTGGCAGTGAAGAGGGAATAGTCTTCATCCGTGTGGATCTGCCGGACAAACCCGAGATCCCTGCCGATATCGACCACGTGGTGGATATTTCCCGGGGCACGACCATCGGCCTCGGCGATGCTACAGTAGGCACCATCGAGCATGTCCTCTCCGCCATCAAAGGCTTGAATCTGGATAATATCCGCATTGAGATCGACGGACCGGAAGCCCCTGTGGCCGACGGCTCAGCCAGAGTTTTTTTCAATCTGTTGAAGCAAGCCGGGAAAATGCAGCAAGACAGTGAACGGATCTATTTCGAACTCGACGGGCCGATCAGCTTTTCTGCTCCCAATGAAAACGTGGATGTGGTGATCGTCCCCTCAAACGAGCTCAAGGTCACCTTTATGATCGACTACAAGCATCCCTATCTGGGAACTCAATATACCTGGCTGCCAAATATGGATGTCTATGAAAAGGACTTTTCCGGAGCCCGCACCTTTTGCTTTATCAAAGAGATCTTGCAGCTCAAGGAAATGGGGCTGATCAAAGGCGGTTCTCTGGAGAATGCGCTGGTGATCGCCGAGCCAGACATCACCGAAGGCGAACTAAAGCACTTGCAGGATGTCTTTGGCTACCACGAAAAGATCACGGTCTCGGACGAAGGCATCTTAAATAGCCACCCCCTGCGTTATTACAACGAATTTGTCCGTCACAAAGTGGTGGATCTCATCGGCGATATCGCCCTCTTGGGCATGCCGATCAAGGGGCACATCCTGGCCGCCCGCTCCGGCCATAAGACCAATGTGGAGCTGGTGAAAAAGCTGCGTCAAATCCAGAAAAAACAGGAACTGCAACAGCTCTACCAGAAAGGCAAAAGCAAGAAATTGGTCTTTGATATCAACGCCATCATGCGCATCATCCCCCATCGTTATCCCTTCCTGCTGGTGGATAGGATCCTGGATTTTGTTCCCGGAGAATCCCTGGTGGGCATGAAAAACGTGACCATCAATGAACCGTTCTTCCAGGGTCACTTTCCCGGTCACCCCATTATGCCGGGTGTGCTGATCATCGAAGGCATGGCCCAGGCCGGCGGCATCATGCTGCTAAATCAATTGGACAATCCAGAGGATTACGTGGCCTATTTTGCCTCCATTGACAACGTTAAATTTCGCAAACCGGTGATGCCCGGAGATACTCTGCGCTATGAACTCAAAGTGATCTCACTGAAGCGCTCACTGGCCAAGATGCACGGCGATACCTATGTGGATGATCAAAAGGTGGCAGAAGGGGACTTTATGGCAATGATTACGAAGAGGAATATATGAGCAAGATACACCCCACCGCCATCATCAAAAAAGGTGCCCGGATCGGTGAGAATTGCGAGATCGGCCCCTACTGCGTGATTGGCGAAAACGTAGTTTTGAAAGACAATAACATCCTGCATAGCAACGTGATCCTGGATGGACATACCGAGATCGGCGAAGGCAATAAGATCTTTTCCTTTGCCGTGGTGGGAACCCAGCCTCAGGATCTGAAATTCAGCGGAGAGCCCACCCGCCTCAGGATTGGGAAAAACAACACTATTCGTGAATTTGTCGCCATCAATTGCAGCAACCAGATGGAGGAAGACACAGTGGTGGGCGATAACAACCTCTTGATGGAGTATGTGCATATTGCCCACAATTGCCAGATCGGATCCGGATGCGTGATTGCAAATCTGGTTCAGCTCGCAGGGCACGTCCATGTGCATGACAATGCCGTTCTCGGCGGCATGACCGGTGTGCATCAATTTGTGCATATCGGCACCCACGCCTTTGTGGGCGGCGCTTCTGCCATCAAAAAAGATATCGTGCCTTTCTCCAGAGGAGAGGGAAACCCCTATAAAACAATGGGTCTGAACTCTGTGGGATTGATGCGTCGCGGTTTTTCCAATGAAGAAATCGCCGGCATCAAAGAGGTTTACAATCTCTTTTACCGTAGCAAGATGAATACATCGCAGGCTCTGGCAAAGGCTGCCGGGATGGATCTGAGCAAGTATCAACAGCTTTTTGTGGACTTTGTCAAGACTTCCGATCGGGGTATCTCAAACTAAGACCTGCAAAATATCCTATACATAGAAAAAGGCCGTCAAAGCTAAGTGCTGACGGCCTTGTCTTTATGAGGAATAAATGTAGAAAGTTATTGATAACTAATCTTTCCTACAAGTAAGTGCTTGATAAATGGTCTGTCGTATGGATGAATATGGTATGTATCTCATTATTGGGCTTTACTATACCCTTTTATGGTATTTATGGACATATCCATTTCTTCAATTTCGTTTTCGTGCCAGTGT
>CAZWUD010000154.1:0-3996 GCA_964637055.1 uncultured Candidatus Cloacimonadota bacterium | reverse complement strand
GATCAGCTCCGGGCTGAGCTTGCCATCCGGAGTTTTGACAGGGCGCAGGCGGGCTTGAGTGCTCTTTTGCACGGCTCCGCATTCATCAACGTTGATATGAGCGCTTTCGGCACAGATGATGGCATTGTATGATGTGATCAATGACTGCAATGCCAGGACATTTGCCCCGGTGCCTGTCATCACAAAGAGAGCGCTACAATCTCCACCAAAGATGGCTTCTATCTGCTGAAGGACATTCCGCGTGAGCGAGTCATCCCCGTAGGCCGGGCAAAATCCGGTATTTACCTTTTGCAGAGCGGAAAATACGGTGAAATGGATGCCGCTGTGATTGTCGCTGCCGAAACTAATGGGAAACATGATCTAATCCTCTCAATATGCTTTTGCTCCAGTAAAAAACTTATTAGCTTTTGTGTCAAGCGGGATTCTTCAAACTATGCAAGATCCAGCACAGGCCGGGTCTTTAGCCAGTATAGACCCGCATCTTCAGGCTCAGATAAAAGGGCTGAAACAAAGAGTCTTGCTTCAGCCCTATTGTCAAATGAGAAAGGTGTTTAGAAACTGACACCCAAGGCGCGGTCAAGGAGGAAAAGCTGCCAGGGATTGCTGGCGGATGCCACCTGACGGACGTCCTTGATGGTGAAGACAAATTCATATTGTGCAGTGAGTCCGTCCACGCTAAAGGGGACGATCATGCGCACGGCTTTGCCTTTGTAGCGTTGGGCTTCAGCAAAGTCTATCGGCCAAAGCGGGCGTTTTGCCCAGATACCGGTGCTGGATTGATAGACGTGATCAGCAGACACCAGGCTTTCGGTGATATTACCGCGCCTGGGAATGACGGCGGGAGTCTGGGGATTGCTAAGTTCGCTATACTTTGTGGATGAAGCCAGCACGCGATGGCCGATATTGTCCACATCCATATAGACCACTTCATCCCAGTCGATCATGAGGGGCTTTTCACTTTTGTTATAGAGCACCATATCCCAGCCGCCTTCGGATGCACTCCAAATGCTACGTAAAAGGTCATCTTCATAGGCATAGCGCACCACGTCAAGAGTGTCTGCGATGGGAGCCTGATAGCGTTGGTTGATGTCACTGGCCTTCCGAACCATGCTCAGCTCCACGTCATATTTCACGATCATCCTATCCTGCGCCGTTCCGGAACAGCCAAAAATCGCCAACAGAGTGAGAGCTAAAAGTATGAATATCAAAGTTCTTTTCATTTTGTCTCCTTAAAATATAAAAGATTATTAATACTCTATGAAGATCCCCTTTGCTGTCAAGCACAAAATCTCTCTACCAGCGGAGTATAGCTAAAACATGGCCTCCACCAGTGCTTCCAGATCGACATCACCCAGATAGGAGCGGTAATCCGCACGCAGCAGGGTCTCGCGCACACTTTCGCGATTGTGAAGAGTGCCGCTGAAAGCTGATTCCAGCTCTTCCATATCCCGATAGGCAAAGAAATCGCCAAAGATTCTCAGGCTGCTGATGACACCTTCGGATACGTCCAGGTAGAGCTCAATGGTGCCGCCGGCTGAGCGGATGGTATTGGCCAGGTTATACTTCGGGCTTTTACCAAAGTTCCAGTTCCAACTGTCATATTTGCTATTCACCAGGCTTTGCACGGCTTCCCGGTCATCGATACTGAGAAAATAGTCCCGCACGCCTGGATACAGGCTGTGTATTTTCTTGCGTACAAGAGCGATGAAGTCATCCAAACTAATGGATCGGGGGAGATGATCGGCCACATTTGTGACCCGCGAACTCACGGATTTCACCGCTTTGTCCTGAAACTTGATGGGATTTACCTTCAGTGACGCCGCCAGCGAATCCACATGCGAGGAAAAGAGGATGGTGCCGTGTTGCAGGGTCTTGGCATTTTGCACGAGCTTGGCATTGCCGGAAAATTTCAGTCCATTGATGGTGAGGTCATTGCGTCCTTCGAGGCGGGCGGGAACTCCCAGATCATTCAATACATCCAGGATCGGGGCAGTGTATTTGGCAAAGCCCCCACAATCCTCACCTTTCTGCATCAGAAAGCTAAAATTCAGATTTCCCCGGTCATGAAAGACGGTGCCGCCTCCGGTCATGCGGCGCACCACCGGCACTTCGTGCTCCTGCACCCACTGGTAATTGATCTCGGCCAATGTGTTTTGAAATCTGCCGACGATGATGCAGGGATCATTGATGTATAGCAGGAAACAATCTTCTTTAAAGTTCTCCAGGATATGCTCTTCCAGAGCGATATTAAAAGGGGCGTAGTTTGACGGGCTAAAAATACTTAGCATTTTCTACCTTTATCTGGCTTGATTTCCGGTTCTTCTGGCTAAGCTTTTCGGCGCAGTCTTCGGATCTTGTACAGCAATATGATCACGACGCCAAAGGTGGTGACGATCTCTCGCACAGTGACAATAGGATAAAATCTTGCCTTGTCATCTTTGATGGTATAGATGCCGATGGGATCGGTCTTGACACGTCCTCCGCCACCTCCGCCGATATTTTCTGCAGGGGCTTGTCCTTCGGGATTATCCGCCTTGGACTCAGCCTGTTTTTTCTTTTTCTTTTGCGATGAGGAATTACCCCCGCCACCGCCAAAAGCAAATGAAACTTTAGCTACGGGTATCACGGATATGTCGCCCACTTTAATGGCATTTCCAAAAGAGAAATGTGCTCCGGCAGCGCCGTGCAGTGCGCCCTTGATGCGGGCAAAGATAGTTTCAATATTCATCGTGTACTCCTTTGCTTTGATTTAGCTCCAGACTGCACTTTGGACAAATATCTGTCAAGAACTTTCGGCGCTGACAAGCCTTTGGCTTTCTGAACAGGGTCTTTCCGGCTCGCAGGGGGGACAGGAAAATCTAAAAAACACTTGACCTTTATGGCATATGTTTTATAGGGGTCTTTGTATACTAAGAATGGAGATGATATGAATATACATTTTCGCGATGTCCAGTCTGGCAGTGTGGAAGCCAGGGCCGTGGTAGAAATAGCCGAAGGGGTATTTCTAAACGAGCTAACGATCCTGAATATCGAGGGCGAGATCGTGGTGGAGTTTCCCAAGAAAAGCTTTGTCGGCAAAAACAAACGTACTTTTTATATCGATATCGTCACTTTTGAGGATATGGACAAGCGCATTGTCTGGGAGCTTGAGATCAAAGAAGCATACCGGCAGTGGCGCAAGACCAACAAGAAAGTGCTGATATATGAAGATAAATAAAACAATAATAAAGATAAATGGAGGATCATCATGATCACCAACTTGCAAGATGCATTATCCACTAATATCAAGGGGATGAAACGTTCTGCCATTCGTGAACTTCTGAAGTATCTGGGCACGCCCGGATTGATTTCTTTTAGTGGCGGTTTCCCCAGCCCGGAAACCTTCCCAACCGTTGATCTCAAACAGATTATGATGGAAGTGATGGATACCGAAGCCGCCACCGCATTGCAATATGGGCCTACCGAAGGCGACAAACTATTGCGCACCATGCTGGTAGAGCGCTACAAATCTCAGGGCATTGACATGAGCCTGGAAAACCTGATCATCACCACCGCTTCACAGCAGGCGCTGGATCTGATCGCCAAAATGTTCATCGACCGGGGAGATTATATCCTGGTGGGTCTGCCCTCATATCTGGGTGGAATCTCCGCTTTCAATTCTTATGGTGCCAATATGATCGGCATTCCCATGGATGACGAAGGTGAAGATGTCAACATCATGGAGACCGAGCTCAAGAAGCTGGCCGCTATGGGCAAAAAACCGAAATTCATGTATTTGATTCCGGATTTTCAAAACCCGGCTGGCGTCACCATGTCC
Source organism: uncultured Candidatus Cloacimonadota bacterium (assembly GCA_964637055.1). Taxonomy (GTDB): domain Bacteria; phylum Cloacimonadota; class Cloacimonadia; order Cloacimonadales; family Cloacimonadaceae; genus UBA5456. The sequence continues at coordinate 179 of CAZWUD010000154.1, read as the reverse complement.
GAAAAGCGTAGAAAGGAAATCATTGCCCTGGCGCACAAGTATGACGTGATCATCATCGAAGACAGCCCTTATCGTGAGCTGCGCTATGAAGGTGAGACTCAAAAGACCATGTATGAACTGGATGGCACCGGCCATGTGATCATGCTGGGCACCTTTTCCAAGATCTTCTGCCCCGGCTT
>CAZWUD010000153.1:0-4019 GCA_964637055.1 uncultured Candidatus Cloacimonadota bacterium | reverse complement strand
TCCAGATATTCAGCGGAGTTCCCCAAAATCTATCGCGGGAAAGCGCCCAGTCCACATTGTTCTCAAGCCATTCGCCAAAGCGCTTTTCGCCCACAAATGAAGGGTACCACTTGATTTTGCGGTTTTCTTCCAGCAGCTTTTCCTTGAAAAGGGTGGTGCGAATATACCAGCTTTCGCGGGCATAATAGATCAGGGGGCTGTCGCAACGCCAGCAATGGGGATAGTTGTGCTTGACCTGTTCCCGGCGATAGAGCCTTCCGGCCTCTTTGAGATGGCGGATGATGTCTTTGTCGGCCGTTTTTACAAAAACGCCGGCCCAGGGGCTGACGAGCTGGTTAAACTTACCTTCGCCATCCACGGGATTCACAAAGGGGAGATCGTATTTGACGCCCAGAGAATAGTCATCAGCACCAAAGGCAGGGGCGGTGTGCACCACTCCGGTGCCGTCGCTCATCAAGACGTAGTCTGCCAGACCGATGATCCAGGCTTTTTTGTCCACCGGCACAAAGGTGAAAAGAGGTTCATAGGCGCGGTGTTCCAGATCTTTACCCTGCATTTCAGAGAGGATCTCATAATCACCGTCCAGCACTTCCAGACGGGCTTTGGCCAGGATCAGATTCTCATCCTGATGGCGGACTTTCACATAGCTCTCATCCGGATTCACGGCCAGGGCGACATTTGAGATCAGAGTCCAGGGCGTGGTGGTCCAGGCCAGATAATAGGTGTCCGCTTCGTCTTTGGCTTTGAATTTGACATAGACGGAGGGGTCTTCCACATCGCGATAGCCTTGAGCCACTTCGTGAGACGAAAGCGGAGTGCCGCAGGAAGGGCAATAGGGCACGATTTTGTGAGCTTTGTAGATCAGGTCGCGTCTAAAGAAATCATTGAGTATCCACCAGACAGACTCGATATAGTCATTGTCCAGAGTGATGTAGGGATTGTCCAGATCGATCCAATAGGCCATGAGACGGGTCATTTCCCGCCAGAGCTTTTCATAGGAAAATACAGAGTTGCGGCATTGGGTGCAAAACTCTTCCACGCCATATTCTTCGATGCCCTTTTTGTCTTCCAGGCCGAGCTGCTTTTCCACCTCGATCTCCACGGGCAGGCCGTGAGTATCCCAGCCGGCTTTGCGCTTGACCTGGTAGCCGATCATGGTCTTGTATCTGCAGATCGTGTCCTTGAGAGTGCGGGACAGGACGTGGTGGATTCCGGGCTTGCCGTTTGCCGTGGGCGGGCCTTCATAAAAGATAAACTGGGGTTTTCCGTCTCTGAAATCAATGCTCTTTTGGGCCAGAGAGTGCTCTTCCCAATAAGCGCGCACCCGGGCTTCCAAATCCCGGGGATTTTCCTTTAGATCAATGCTTTTGTACATATTAATTTATATCTTCTTTGCTCTTCCTGTTCTTCTGGGACCGCCTGGTGTGTATGCGGTTTTGCCCACGGGATGGGTTTTTTTGTGTTCATAATTCTGCTCGGCAGGGTGATTCTCTTCCACCGCTTCCTGGGGAGCTTCTTCAAATAGGTCGGTGAAATGCTCTTTGAGGTCGTCGTGGCTGGCCACGTATTCTTTCCAGGATTCCACGGCGGCGTCCATATCCACGCAACGGGTGCAAAGCACCAGCAGGTTTTCTTCGGATACACCGATCCAACCGCGATCATAGCAATGATCGCAGCTCTTTTTCTTGCGATGATCATGCGCAATCTTCTTAGCTTCGTCGAGGTGCTTTTCGTCAAGTATAAACATAATATCTCCTTCTTTGCAGACGCAAAGATATGCCTTGCGGCGAACTTAAAAGCCTAAAACAGCTCAGTTTGTGCCAGTATTCTGGACGGCACAATTTTGAAAAGCTTTTTTTGAGCAAGAGCCCGGAGGGCATGCTCAAGACTTCTTGCGACCCTTGCTTTTAGGCGCTGTTGCCGGCTTGGGTCCTTCCTTCTTTTTATCCGCTTCTTTAGCTTCCGTTTCTCCAAATTCGATCGGGGCGGTAATCACCGTCCTCTTCAGAGTGACCTTCACGATCGGCTCTATCTTGTGACTTACTATGAAGAGCTGTTTGTGGCGGGACAGCTCCAATTGCTCTTCAGGACTCATGGCTTTGATCTCATTGAGATTTGCCACGCGGTCAACCTTTCCGGTCTCATTGTCCACGATTTGCACGAAATGTTGTTTTTCGGCCATGAACTCTACCTCCATTTGGTATTTTTCAGGGAATTTGTCTACGATATCCAGAACGAAGTCCAGATACTCTTGATTGTGACTGCGATACCAGATCCTGAAAGACTTACATTTGCACACACGGGGGCAGATCGCACATAGCTCAGGTGCTATCTGTCGGTAGCGTTTTATCTCACAGGTGTAAATTCTGGCCTTTTTCACATGGTTCATAACGCTATATGGCAGAAACTTGTCAAGTGAATTCACGCCGGCAAGGGCATGATAAAGCAGGAGGCGGGAGCTTTTGCCAGATTCACAGAATCAGGATTGGGACGGCAGATGAGGCCAACGAGGCTGCAAAACGACTGATAGCTATATATTTACTTGGCGAAACGAGGCCGGCTTTTAGGAATTCAGCCCCAGTTCACTGAGCTTGCGCGAGAGATTGCTTTGTTGCAATCCCAGAGCCTCAGCGGTCTTGCTGATATTGCCGCCATGCCGTTTTAATTGCGCACTGAGATAGCGGATCTCAAATTCCCTTTTCTTGGTTTGAAAGGCTGTGCTTTCCTCCCAGAAAGCACGGTCTGAATCCCCCTGGGAAGAGCCATCCGGCATGATTTCAGCGATATCCCGGGCCTGCAGGCTATCCTGATCACAGAGCAGATAGATGCGCTCCATGATGTTCTTGAGCTCGCGCACATTACCCGGATAGGAATAGCTCATCATCTTCTTTAAGGCCGAGGGTTCAAAGCTCTTGATCCTGGTGCCCAGTTCCAGCGCCATATCCCCCGAAAAGTGCTTGATCAAGAGCGGGATATCGCTGATCCGATCACGCAGTGGCGGACTGGGGATGGGAACTACATTCAGCCGATAATACAGATCTTCCCGAAATTCACCTTTTTTCACCAGTTCAGGCAGGTTTTGATTTGTAGCGGCGATCACGCGCACGTCGATATACCGGGTCTGATTGCCGCCCACGCGCTCAAATTCACCTTCCTGGATCACGCGCAGGATCTTGGCTTGTGCAGCCAGTTCCATATCTCCGATCTCATCCAAAAAGAGTGTGCCCGTGTCCGCTTCTTCCAGCTTGCCTTTTTTGCGAGATGTAGCGCCGGTGAAGGCCCCTTTTTCAAAGCCAAAGAGCTCGCTCTCGATCAATTCCCGCGGGATGGCGGCCGAATTGAACTTCACAAAGGCCTTGTCTGCCCTGCCACTACGGGTGTGGATGAGGCGGGCGATCAGCTCCTTGCCGGTACCGCTTTCGCCGTGGATGAGGATCTTGGCATTGCTGGGAGCCACCCGCGAAATCATGGCGTCAAGTTCCTTCATCACAGGGCTTTCTCCGATCATGCGCCAGGCACGTTCACTATCCGCCTGCATGCGCATCAGCTTCAGGGTGAGGGCATAAAAATCCAGCGCTTTTTTGACCGTGATCTTGACCTTGGGCAGGGACAGCGGTTTCTCCAGAAAGTCAAAAGCTCCGAGCTTGATGGCCTTCACGGCATCGCTGATATTGCTATTTCCGGAGATCATAATGACCGGGATATGGGGACTATTTTTTTTGATCTGCCCAAGGGCTTCAATGCCGTTGCCATCGGGCAATTTCACATCCAGCAGCACCGTATCCGGATCCACATCCTCCAGCTCCGCAAGCCCTTCGGTGATATTGGCAAAGCTCGTTACCTCATAGCCTTCATCTTCCAGGATGCCGCTGAGGCTGAGCCGGATATTCTTTTCGTCGTCAATGATCAATATCTTCACGAAGTAAGCCCTTCGATGATCAGGGTAAATTCCGTTCCCTGTTCGGGTTCGCTCTTCACGCGGATGATTGCGCCATTGGCATCACAGAGCTTTTTGACCA
>CAZWUD010000152.1:0-4023 GCA_964637055.1 uncultured Candidatus Cloacimonadota bacterium | reverse complement strand
TACAGGCGCAGGCGGGAGCGGTTTTTCTGGATGGTTTTGGGGCCGATGCCCTTCACTTTGATCAGATCATCCACCGAGCTGAAGGCTCCGTGCTCCTGGCGATAGGACAGGATCGCCGCGGCTTTTACCGGCCCTATCCCGCTGAGGCTGCATAGCTCCCGGGTATCGGCGCTGTTGATATGCACCGGAGCCTCGGCGCTCTCTGTGGTCTGGGCAGTTCCCGAGTTCTCATTTTCTATAACCAGCGAATCGCCAAAGATCGCCAGATAGGGGTACATTTTCTGATAGGAGCGGGGGCTGATGCCTTTTATCAGCACCAGATCCTTCACATGTTCAAAAGGCTGCGATTTACGATATTCCAGGATATCTTCCGCCCGCTTCTCCCCAATGCCGGGAATGGTGATCAGCTCTTTTTTTGACGCTGTGCGGATATCCACGATTGGCTTTTGGTCTTTGCCAAGGGCTAATATAAGGCTATCGGATACATCATCAGCCTTTTCCGGGGACCGATATCCCGCCAATTGCAAGGCTGAGCCGAAAATCAGGAAAACGGCAAGAATCAACAAGATGCGCTGTTCGGTGGGCGTGAAAAGTGCTAAAAGGGGATTTTTCATGATTCTTTGGGAGGGACGATGAAGACGGCCTCCGCTTCGGCAAAGACCTCGTCCTGGCTGGAAATGGTGGCCCTGGTCCTGATGGTTCTGGTTTTGGCCAGCTCGATCCAGCCGCGGAGCTGAACTTTCTGATGCGGTGGCAAAGGTTTGCGATAGCTGACATTGAGCTTGGCCGTGAAGGCAGCCTTTCCGGAGGCAATCACCGCTTTGGCCATCACTTCATCCATCAGGGTGGAGAGGATGCCGCCATGCACCACTCCCGGGTATCCTTCAAAGAGCTGGGAGACCGAGACTTCGGCATGGGCCATTCCCTTTTCGGGATACTCAAAATCCAGTTTCAGGCCGATGGGATTGGCTTTGCCACAGACAAAGCAGCCGTTGTATTTATCACTCAAACTGCCTCCTCCTCAAACGTGGTGCTTGGTATATTCCATGATCCGGCGGTATTCATCCTCATAATTAGCCTTGCCCATCAGGGCATAGGTGGCGATCTTGCCGGCTTCCACTCCGGGCTGGTCCAGGGGATTGATCATCAGGAGTTTGCCGGTGAAAACGGTCTGGATCTCATACATCATGATCATCTGCCCCAGGTTTTCGGCCGAGATTTCATCAAAGATGAGATTGGCATTGGGACGGGCTGCCTGGCAGAGGGCGATCTCGGTGGCCAGACGCTCGGCATTCAGGAGTTCGGAGAGCTTTTTGCCGCCCAGATAGTTCACTTCCGGCCGGTCGGGATGGAGGTTTGGGATTGTGTAGTCATGGCGGAATTTTTCCACGCTGATAAAGGTGATCACTTTGTCATTGGGTCCCTCGGTATAGAGCTGGATCTGCGAATGTTGATCCGTGCTGCCCAGAGCTTTGATGGGAGTCTGTCCGGCAAAGATCTCTACACCACGCTTATTATGGCGTTTACCCAGGCTCTCCGCCCAGAGCTGACGATACCAATCCGCCATATCATAGAGTGAATTGGAATAGGGCATCATCACGCTGATATTTTTGCCTTCATGTATATAAAGATAGTGGAGCAGGCCATTGATGAAGGGTGGATTTTGCCTGATATCGGTATTTTCACTCTGCTCACGCATCAGCGCAGCACCCTTCAAGAGAGCCTTGATATCGATGCCGGCAAAGGCTGAAGACAACAGGCCTACATCCGACAATACCGAAAATCTGCCACCCACGTTGTCCGGAACCACAAAGGAAGCATAGCCCATATCCTTGACCACCTGACGGAGAAAGCCCTTTTCCCGGTCTGTGGTGATGACCACGCGCTTGTGGTAATCAGAGGGATATCTCTTTTTTAGCATATCGATGAGGATCATATAGCCGGCCATAGTCTCTGCGGTGGTGCCGCTCTTGGTGATGACATTGAAGATGGTCTTATCCAGATCAATCGCGGAAAGGATTTCATGCAGATAGACGGGGTCCACGTTGTCATAGACATAGATCCCTTTCTTCAGATCAGCTTCGGTTTTGAGGGCACTGTAGAGCGCTTTATTTCCCAAAGCGCTGCCTCCGATGCCCAAAACCACCATGTTTTCAAAACGGGGATCCAGTTTGGACACAAAATCCAGAATCGGGCTTGTGTCCTGATCCGGTAAGTCATAAAAGCCCAAAATATCAGCTTTGCGATCGGCCTCAATCTCTGCTCTGGCCTCCTTTACCCTGTCAGCAAAAGCCGGCAGACGGGAGGTTTGAATGGCTGTTTTCAGATAGGGATTGGCCAAAAGGTTCTTATAGTCAAAATGGATCATATATAGCTCTCCTGCTTTGTGTGATAGTGTTTTAGGGTTCGATACAACAATTCATCCACTTTGGATATTGTGGTGGAAAATTCAAAGTTTCTCACGATCATAGCCAGTTTCTTATCGCAATTTTGGATCACCTCTTTCACATCGTAATAGGCAGAGGCATTCACGCTCAGCTCGCTTACCCCCATCCCGATGAGGAGTGGGACATATTCCCGGATGGACGCCATTTCACCGCAGATTGAGACGGGTATGCCATGTTTGGAAGCGTTGGCTACGGTGGCCCGGATCAGCTTGAGCACAGCGGGGTGATGGTGGATATAGTAGCGTGCTATAGCTTCGTTGTTGCGATCCACGGCCAGAGTGTATTGCACCAGGTCGTTTGTGCCGATGGAAAGGAAGTCGCATTCACGCGCCAGATCGCTGGAGCTCAGGGCGGCAGAGGGAATCTCGACCATGGAGCCCAGAGGGATATCAGGATCATAGTCCACGCCCTCGGCATAAAGCTCGTCGGCACAGCTTTTGAAGATGCGCTTTGCGGCCAAAAAGTCGTCCACGTCGATGACCATGGGAAACATCACCTGGATCTTGCCAAAGGCAGAAGCGCGCAGGATGGCTCGCAATTGACTGCGCAGGAGATCTGGATTGGCCAGACAGTAGCGGATGCCGCGATTGCCCAGATTCGGGTTTTCTTCTTTTTCGTGGGGAATCAGGCTGGAGACCTTGTCTCCCCCGATATCAAAGCTGCGGATGGTCAGCGGTTTGGGAGCGATCCGGGCGGCGAGCTCTTTGTAGATGGCAAATTGCTCTTCTTCCGTGGGCAGATGATCTGCATTCAAAAAGAGAAATTCGGTACGGAAAAGCCCCACACCTCCGGCATCCAGTTCCCCCACCTGAGTGATCTCTTCAGGAAAGCCGATATTCAATTGCAGGTCAATGGCCTTGCCGGCTTTGGTCTCACAAGCGGTATTCTTCAGGCGCAGGTGTTTCTGATGGATCAGACACTGAATTTGCAGTTTTTGAGCATAGTATTCCAGATCCTCATTCCCGGGACTGGGGATCACGGTGCCAGTTTCGCCATCGACGATGAGCAGTTCACCCTCCTTCACCAGCTCCCGCAGATCTTTGATATTGCTCACACATCCGATGCTCAGCGCCCGGCTGAGGATGGCCGCATGGGAAGTGAAGCTGCAGGATTCACACAAAAAGGCTCCCACCCCTTTGCGCTTGAGCAGAGATACTTCGCTGGGATGGATATCTTCCAGGATCGGAATCGCCTCGCTATCCAGCTCGGAAAAAGGATCATGAGCCGAAGGCAAAACCTGCCTTAACAAACGGTTGCGCAGATCGTCAAAGTCAGAGGCTTTTTGGACAAAGATCTCATTGTCCATACTCTTAAAAAATTCTATTGCCTGTCCAAAGACATGGTCTATGGCACGGGCGACATTGTATCCTTCCTCCCGGATAGCCGCTTCAAGCTGATCCTTGATCTCGGGATCGTCCAAAAGCTCCAGATGGGTATTCATGATCTCTTTTTCGCCGGGGGAAATGTCATCTTTCTTCAGATAGCTGTCCAGCTCATGGTGACTCCTGGCGATGGCTTCCTGCAGAGCCATCAGCTCCACGGGGACCTCGTCTTTTGCGATCTTTGCCTCCGGAAT
>CAZWUD010000151.1:0-4026 GCA_964637055.1 uncultured Candidatus Cloacimonadota bacterium | reverse complement strand
TGCAGATGCGCCTGACGGATCACCGAGAGGGCGGTGCCGTGATCCACCGTGGCCAAAGCGCCGGCATTGCAATGAGTTAAGATGCGGGCTCCCTGGGGAACGATCTCTGCACCGATCAGGCCGAGGCGGAGGCATTCGGCAGCGCTTCTTTGGGCAAATTCGAGGGCGGTCAGATTGGCCACCTGACGGGCATGGGGCAGATCCGGGATGAATTTCAGACAGCTCTCATAGACGCGATTGACGCCGATGGAAAGATCCACCGCAGTGGGTCTGGCGGCGATAAGGTCATTTCGAGCCTGGCGCATACAGCGGCGGAAACCCTTATCAGGAGCAGAAAGAGCGGCCATGGCCATGCCAAAAGCACCGGCTGCACCGATGGCCGGAGCACCGCGCACTGTCATCTCTTTTATAGCAGTCACCACATCCGGATAACTCGCGTATTCCCGGATGATAAATTCATGCGGGAGAGCGTTTTGATCTATCATATACAGACGGCAGTCTTCAAACCACAGCGTTCTGTATTCCTGTCCGTTTATCTGCATCTTGTCTCCAAAGTCGTTGCTTAAAACCATTTAATACTGCTCTGACCTCTGGTCATGAGGGGCTCTTTTGTCAATGCTTTTCTGCTAAGGAGGGCTGGTGTGGGTGTCCTAAATCCGGTCTACAATCTCCTTGATGGTATTGATCGGAATGGCAAAGCCGAGGCCGATATTGCCGCCGGTCTCCGAGAAAATGAATGTATTGATGCCGATCACTTCGCCATGGATATTTACCAGAGGACCGCCGCTATTGCCTTGATTGATGGCGGTATCGGTCTGGATCATATTTAGATATTTGCTGCCGGAATCATCCGGGGAGATATTGCGCCCCAGAGCCGAGATCACGCCCACAGAGACGCTGGGCTTGGAATCGTTCATCAGATATCCGTAAGGATTGCCCAAAGCGATGCTCCATTCCCCCACCATCAGGTTGTCTGAATTTCCCAGACGGGCGGCGGGTAGGTTGTTTCCACGAATGCGGAGTTTGGCCACATCATGCACGCTGTCCAGGCCGATGAATTCGGCGTAAAACTCACGCTGATCAGGCAATACCACCTTGATCTCCGTGGCGCCTTCCACCACATGGGCATTGGTGATGATATAGCCTTCGGGATCGTAGATGACGCCGCTGCCGATGGATTGCACCTGGCGTTGCATCGGTCCAAAGAAATCAAAGAACCCGAAGAAACCTAAGCTGGAGGGATAGCGTCCGCGATAGATCTGGGTCTTGATCACGTTCACGCTCACCACCGCGTCCTGAACCTCGTCCACGGCTCTGGTGATGGCGTTTTGCCGGCTGCTTAGCTCGCTGCCGGAGGGCGTATTCGGACTGCTGAAAATGGTGCTCGAGGGCTCCTGTCTGGGGCTCATTTGATTGATCAAAACCAGACTGATGCCGGCATTTAAAATCAGGATAATAAGGGCAAGTAGAAAGACATGTGAGCTTTTCATTTGAAGTTCTCAAGGGCTTTTTCTATGCTTTCGATATCTACCTTGGTATTGAAGCAAGGTCCGTTTGGCCGCTGATTGAAGACGCCATAGACCGGATATGACCAGGCATCACGCACACCCTCTGTGAGGTCTCTGTGACACGCTACAGCGATGATCACCTCGGGACTGGTGTCGTTTACTATCTTGCGTGCCAAAGAGCCGCCAGTGGCCACTGCGGCGCTCACAGCGTGTTTTTCGGCAAGCGCACGGATGCGGCCAATGTCACATCTGCCACAAGAAGCGCAATTGAAGATATCCGTGGTGATGCGGATCTGGCATTCTGAAAATTGCAGACAGTGCGGCACCAAAAGCAATATCCGCTCGTGTTTACGGCCCTGGGTGGCGGAAAGCACAGTTATATTGTTAAAACTAATGTAGCTTTCGCGGATCTGCCAGCGCTTTTGAAAGCAGAGGAAGCCGATGAAAGCTGCGAGGTAAAAATAGACATAGGTCAGCGTCCACTTTGTGATGATGGCCAAAAAGCGGGGCCTGATGAGCCGGTGGATGCTGATCAGATTCAGGATCCAAAAGAGATATAGGGTTACTAGAACCATGAAGAGCAGTGTGTGAAGCAAGACTCCAATCGGGTAAAAGCCGAGCCGGAAATCCCCGCCCAGGCCGATGCCAAAAAATGCTACTGCACTCAGGATCAGGGCGATGCTGACCAATAGCGGAAAGCGGATCACGGAGCCAGGGCTCTCTTTCACTCTCCAAACCTCTCGCCCATCTGCAATCTGGCGCCCAGATGCCAGGCCCAGGAGTCCATCACTTTTTTGCCTGCGGGCTGCACCCTCAGGATCATCAGGCTGCCCTTGCCGGTGGATATATTGAAGCCTTCATTCTTATGGATCTGGCTGATGCTTCCCGGGCTATTGGAAGAGCCATCCAGAATGGGCTCTGCCGTCAGGATCTTGAGCTTCTGCCCGCGGAAAGTGGTGAATGCTCCGGGCTCCGGGCTGTAGGCGCGGATGCGGCGGTCGATCTCCTCAGCCGGCAGGGAAAAATCCATCCTTAGATCACCCCTCTCGATCATCCTGGTGAAGGTGGCCAGGCTGTGCTCCTGCTCGTGGGCTTGCCAGGAGGCGGGGTCTTGCACCAGATCCAGCAGCATCTCTGCGGCCTGAATGGCCAGCCTGTCATGCAAAGAGCCGTGCGCTTCGCCCTTTTTGATGCTGAGGGATTTCTGCAGCAAAATGGGGCCGGCATCCATCTTGGCCACGAGGCGGAAGATACTGTTACCGGTCACTTTATCACCGGCCAGCAGCGCTGCGCGGATCGGGGTGGAGCCGCGGTGTTTAGGCAGTAGGGAGGGATGCAGATTGATGGCGCCAAAAGCGAAGCCCTGCCTTAGCCGGCGTCCCAGAAAGCCGCCATAGGAGGCTGTGATCAGGAGCTCGGCCTGCATATCCAGGATGCGCTTCACACTCTCGGGGCTGTTGATACCCTCCGGGCAAAAAAGCTCAAGCCCATGTCCCCGGGCAAACTGCGCCAAAGGAGTTTCCTCCAGACGCTGCTTCCGGCCTTTGGGACGCGCAGGCTGACTGATCACCAGTATGGGGCGCAGCGAGGGGATAGCGATCAGCTTTTCCAGCGCAGGGATAGCATATTCGCTGCTGCCGGCAAAGACGATCTTCATCGGGCAAAGTCTTCCTCTATGGCGATGTTCAGGCCGTTTTCTGCGCGTGCTTCGAGGTCGTTGAGTTTGCGCTTGACCCTCAGCTTTGAGAGGGTGCTCAGATGGTCTGTAAAGACGACCCCCTGCAGGTGGTCCAGCTCATGCTGAATCACCACCGCCTCATAGCCTTCGGTCTCGGCCTCGATCCGCTTTCCCATCAGATCGGTGTAGGCATAGCGGATCATGAGGGCCCGATGCACATTGGCAAAGATGCCGGGCAGACTGATGCAGCCCTCTTCCCCCACCTGCTCACCTTCTCTAAAGAGGATTTCGGGATTGATCAGGATGCGGGGCTCTTTTTTGCCTTCTTCACGTCCCCACCAGGGATCGATGGCCACGATCTGCAAATCTACGCCCACCTGATTTGAGGCCAGCCCCACTCCATCACGCATATACATGGTATAAATGAGATCCGGGATGTATTTCTTCAAAAAGGGATCCTTGGGATCGGCCTTCTTAAGCTTCTTTCTCAGGATCTCGTCACCGTATATCCTGATATCGAGTAGTTTAGCCATAGTTATTTATTCAGTAGTGGCCGGGATGTTGAGGATGGAGACGATGGCGGAACGCTGAAATTCCACTCTCACCTTGTTAGTATCGTCGATTTCGATGACGACGACGTCTTTATCGGGTTTGATGGTCACCACACGGCCAAACATACCGCTGGAGGTGAGGACTCTGTCATTTACCTGCAGGCTGGACAGCATCTTCTGCATCTCTTTTTGACGCTTCTGTTGAGGGCGAATCATGAGGAAATACATGATGCCAAAAAGGACGGCGAAAAAGATCAGGGAAGAGGCCATGCCCCCGCTTTGACTGGCT
>CAZWUD010000150.1:0-4076 GCA_964637055.1 uncultured Candidatus Cloacimonadota bacterium | reverse complement strand
CCCCATGATGGGATTCCTTGGAACCGTTAGCGGTATGATCAGTGCTTTTGATGCGATTGCGGCTGCCCGTGCGGTGGACGCGACCATCGTGGCTTCTGGAATCAAGATTTCCCTGATTACCACGCAAGCCGGTTTGATCGTGGCTATACCTGTTCAGTTCTTCAATAATATCTTTGTCACCATGGTAGACGGCATGGTGATCGACATGCAGAAAGCAACAGAGAAAATCGTTGAAGCAATGCTTTAAGCCCAAGGGAGAAAGAAAATGAAAATAGGACGTAAAAGGAAAGGTAAGGCGGAGATCCCGACTGCGTCGATGTCCGACATTGCTTTCCTCTTAATTGTCTTTTTCATGGCGACCACAAAGTTCGACGTGAAAGAGGGGATTAGGATAGTCCTTCCCCAGGCGGCCGATGGTAGTTCTGAACAAACTCAGAGCTTGACTCTGACAGAGAATGAAATGACCCGTTTGCAGATCATAGAAGATGGCCGGATATCTGTGAATAATGATGCTCCCCGCAATTTTGAAACCGGAGAGCTGGATGCGCTGATTCAGCAGAAACTGAAAGTCAATCAGCAGATGATCTTTCGAATAATCACGGACCGTGAAGCCAGTTATAACGACATGGTCCAAGTGGTTGACCGCCTCAAAGCGGCCAAGATCGAAAAGATCTCGCTGTCGACAAACTAGGAGGAAGAATGGCAAACATTAAAAAAGAAAGAAGCCGCGAAGTACACATTCCTAGTTCGTCGATGTCCGATATTGCTTTTCTGCTCTTACTGTTCTTTATGGTTAGCACAGTCTTTGTCCAGGAGAAGAAATTCTGGGTGGAGCGTGAGCGCTGGCCTGTGGCAGAAAGCATAGAGCGCATTCCCAGAAATCACACGACTACCATCTATGTGATGAGGGATGAGACTATTCTTATCGATGATATACCCACCCGTATCGAGACTTCGGATGACGTCTTTGTCTCCAACACCTTGATCCGGAAGAAAGCCGATGATCCCGAGCTGGTTGTCTGTTTCAGAACCGATCGGGATACCAAATATGGAGTAATGTCCGATGTAATGCGCCAGCTCCAGGATGCTCAAACCCTGGTGGTGGCCTTTGAAACTCAACAGCGGATGAATTAGGAGGCAAAGATGAAACACGCTTATACTGATTGGAAAGACCTGGCCAATAGCCAATTTCCCAAAGCCCTGGCTCTTTCTTTGACGTTATTGCTCTTTGCGATGATGGTGACTCCAAAGATAGAAGTGCGAAAGCAAGTCTATCAGACCACCCAGATGGAGCTGGTGGATATCCCGATGGAAGAACGTGAAAAGATCGAGCCACCGGAAACGGAAGTCGAGATTGACATTCCATTGGTTATCAGTGACGAACTGGGTACTGAAGAAGTAGACGTTGCAGACTATGAAGGCGTTTTGTCGCAGATCGGCAATATAAACGCCACCACCACAGGTAGCCTCTCTCAGTATGATGAGACTCCGGTAAACTTTGTGCCTTATGATGATCCTCCGGTAGTGATCGGCAGCATTGTGCCGATCTATCCAGAGTTTGCCAGGAAAAACCGAGTGCAGGGGACAGTGGTATTGGAAGTGGAAGTATTGAAGGACGGTTCTGTCCGCAATATACATGTAAGACGTTCGGTTCCGGGTGGCCTGGATCAGGCTGCTATTGAAGCCGTAAAAAAAGTAAAGTTTCAACCCGGCAGAAGTAGCGGTCAACCTGTTGACGTGCTGCTGATCATGCCGATTGAATTTAAATTGAACTAGTCCGGGAGTGTTTGATGAAGTTTAATAAATTAGTGCTTTGCCTGCTTGTGATGACCGTGTTTTTGATTTCGGCCGCACATGCAGCGAAGGCTGTACCCTCAACCGGAACCAAAAAGCTGGACCTGATCAAATACCACAATGTGGGCAATATTTGGTTGCGTGTCAGTAACTATGGTTTCTTTGGCTCAGGTGACGATATCGTCCCGCAATACCCTTCCCTGGAATATCCGGGTGGCAGCGGTGCCGACTATCTGTATCAGGGAGCCTTATGGTTTGGCGCCAAAAAACAGCGCCGGGATGCCTTGAACCGCAAACTGTATTGGAAGACCTATCCTCCGACAGCTCATAATGATACTCTTTTGTTTGAGGGACAGGAAGGCTGGTTGCCCTCGATGGTGCCGGCTGTGGATACTTTGGTAACTGTCGGTTTTGATGGAGATCTTGATCTCTATGAATTTTTGCCGGCATACAATCCTCTCTTGGTGACCAATGCCGAGATGTCAGATGGCTATGATCTTTACAACGCAGTAGATCAGATCGCATCTGCTTCCATCCGCACTCAATTGCGCGGGGTGGATGACGACGGAGACGGTCTGATAGATGAAGACTTTGTGGGATACACTTTTCCCTTCAGAGTAGCCAGTGAACTACCTGCTCAATTCAGTAATTTTGGTGGCCAGTATATCCACGAGATGTCGATCAGTGATTTTTCGATTCTGAGTGATCCTGCCACACATGAGATCTGGTTCCCACTGGGATTCATGGATCTTTCTGATACCAGCTATCCCAGCTATGCTTTCTCCGCCCGATATGATGATGACGGTGATGGTCGTTTTGATGAGGACGGCGCTCCGGTATCCGAGCAGGATTTCATCTCTTATTACTATGATTACTGCCCATTTGGCACTGAGGGACAGCGAGATTATGGCTCAAGCAGCGGAAGGAATACCCACTTTCCTCTGAATGTCCGTGTGCGCCAGATGAGCTATCAGTGGAGCTATGACTACATCAAAAACCTCGTCTATATCGAATTTGATATCACGAATATGAATATCGAGACCCAAGACGAGCTCATAGATTGCGCCATGGGCATCTATATGGACTGCGACGTCGGTCCTCAATCATGGGGTGCAGAAAAAGCATCTGATGATTTGTCGGGATATGTCAAGGGTAAGGACTATGAATTTGCCTACACTCGTGATGCTGATGGTGACGGTGGTCTGGTTACCGGTCTGGTGGGTGCGCGCGTTTGTACCCCTGACCCTGAACAGTTGGAATTCCACTGTTGGTATTGGAAAGTCGGAGACGGTCCGGATGACGGCAGTCCCCGCTCTCTTGCCACAGCCAATCCTCGCACTGCGAATGAAAAGTACTGGCTTCTGACCGGCCGCAACCCTAATGAAAACAAGTTTTCGCCGCTGCGTCCGGATGATCCTGAATTGGAATATGAACAACCGGTTCCAAATGATACCCGATTCCTCTTTGCTTTCTACGGAGCTCAACCCGGAAGTGCTGAATATGATGAAACTGACGAATTTGGAAACTACCACAAACGCTGGAACCTTGCTCCCGGCAAGACCATGAAGATTGTGGTGGCCGTTTTCCCCGGAGACAACAAGGAAGATTTGAAAAAGTCCGCAAGCTGGGCCAAGACCATTTATGGACAGGCTCAGGACCTTATCACAGTGGTTCAGCCGGACACCTTCCCGCACTATCAGGCACCCGGCCCTCCGGATATTCCCGGGCTCTATGCCGAGCTCATGAACGATGGTGACCGCATTGATCTCTATTGGGACAACCGTTCCGAATTTTCCTATGACGTGCAAACAGTAGGCACTTCCCTGATCGGATGGAGAGACCCTGCTAATGGTAGCTTTATTCCCGGCTTGGACAGTGATCCCACTGGCTATTTTGCCAGCGGCTGGCCCGCAAATTGGCCGGAAGAATTCCGTGCCGAAGACTCGCCAGATTTTGCCTGGAATAACAACGCACTGGTGAATCCGTGGACCGGACACCGTCTGCGTCATGACTTCCAGGGCTATACAGTCTGGGGTCGTTCCGGCAGTGGAAACCGCGAAGATTGGGAAATGATCGACCGTTGGGATAAGGTTGACAGCCCCGTCGATCTGGCTGACTATAGCGTGAATGCAGGCGTGGTCGACAGTCTCTTCAAAGACTTTGGCGGCTATCTCGGCATCGACAAAGGTTTGCCCAATCCCTCCGATCATCCTGATCTAAACTTCCGCGGATGGCAGGCAGATGCCACAGAATATGCCAAGTTCTATAAACAAGATGAAAAC
>CAZWUD010000149.1:0-4092 GCA_964637055.1 uncultured Candidatus Cloacimonadota bacterium | reverse complement strand
AAGAGCATTCCCAAAAGGAATACCGGGATAAATCGGAAAGGATCCAGATGGAAGGCAGCAAAGAGAAAAGCCGTGAGTATGATATTGATCTTGATCCCATATTTTTCAAAAAAGCGCGGCATCATTCCTCTAAAAAGAATCTCCTCACAGATGCCCGGCGCCAGCGCTATCACCAAAAAACTGCTCCAGAGCGGCATATCCATCTGAAAGAGTTTGCCCAATTGCTCCATGTAATGCTCCGGGAAGGGATAGATCTGGTTTATCACCTGCGAGAGCAACGCCACCAGCACCGTGGCCGGGATGGCGATAAAGGGCACCAGCAGCAGCTCTTTGAGCCTGGGCACCTTGAGCCGGAGTGTTTTCAGGGCCGGTAGTTTAAAGAATTTCAGCGTCAGCAGCACCGGTAGCAAGATCACCACAACCTGAGTCATCAAAAGCCCCTTGCTCAGATCCTTGCCCTGCATATAGCTACCCAGATAGTAAAGTAGCAAAATTGCCAGCACAAAGTATATCACGCCATTGTAAGGGCTAAAGAGCATTCTTCTGCTTTTGACGGCTCCCTTTTTGCTGTTTCTGGCGGACTTTCCATCATCTTCGGAGCGAAATAGTATCCCTTCTGTGGCAAAAAGCTTGATCGTAGCCCAGATCGCTATCGCATCCAGTACCAAAGTACTGATGATGGTGAGCAGTAAATGCGAGAGCTGAAAGTCATTTAACATCACGGCTTTGAAGAGCAGGGCGATATTTACCACCGGAATGATGGCCAAAAGGTTGTTGAGCTCGATTGCGGGCATAAAGCTGATCATCGCCAGCAGCATGGAAACGAGCAGAAGAGGCTGTTCATAGCTGCGGGCTTCCTTCATATTGCGGCTGAAGGTGGAGATCGAAAGCAGGATGGCCGAAAAGAGTGTGGCCAAAGGCAGCATCGCCGCCAGCAGGATAAAGATGGCCTTGATCGGCATCCCGACTCCGGACAAATCCAGCCCCGCATTGGCAAGCATAAAGTGCATCGAAAAACTGATGCTAAATAGATTCATGATCAGATTTACCATCCCCAATGTGATGATGGTCAGGTATTTTCCGATCACGATGTCACGCCTGTCCACTCCGGCCACCAGCAGAGTCTCCAGAGTCTTGCGTTCCTTTTCGCCGGCCACCAGGTCTGCCGCCACCACTGAAGCACCGGTCAAAAGCATCATGATCATGATATAGGGCAAAATCATCCCCAATACCTTACCCATCACCTTTTGCGAGTCGGCGGTATTCAGCCGGCGCACATCGATCAGATTCATGATCTGGGGATTGATGCCGGAAAGCTGCAATTCTTCTTCGATCATGGATTTTTCACTATCTCTCAGTGCATCTCTGATCTTGCCAAAGGTCATCTCGCTACGGTCATTTGTCCCGTCATATTGGACGTAAACGTGATAGCTGATCAGCCCATCTGCAGAGGTGGAATCACTCAGGCTGATGATGCTCTGGATTTCCTTGCTCTGGTAAAGGCTTTGCACGTTTTCACCGGCAGGGATCACCGTAAAGTTTTCAATCTCGCTGAGCTCTTCGATGATGCGCTGAGATGCCTGGGTATTTACACTGTCCTGAATGGCGACCGTGGCTCCCTGTTCTTCCAGAACTCCGGTCTGCCTGGACATGACGGCATTGAATCCCACGATCAAAACCGGATACAAAACCACCGGTAAAAGTAAGATCATAAAGAGGGTGCGCTTGTCCCGCAGGACTTCCAAAAGCTCCTTTTTGTAGACCGTCATCACTTTCTTAAAATTCATGAGCTTCCACCTTATTGTCTTCTGCGTATTGATTTACATAGTGCACAAAGATATCATCCAGATCAGTCTGCGAGGTCTCATCGCGCAGTTCTCCCAATGATCCCTCCGCCAGGATCTTGCCCTTGTGGATCATCACGATCCGATCTGCCAATCTCTCGGCTTCACGCATGATGTGGGTGCTGAAAAGCACACATTTACCATCCTCTTTGCAGCTTCGGATAAATGAGATGATATTCCGCGCTGTGAGGATATCCAGACCGGAGGTGGGCTCATCCAGGATCATCACCGGTGGATCGTGGATGATGGAGCGCACGATGGATACTTTCTGCTTCATTCCGGTGGAGAGAAATTCGATCTTCTTTTCCATAAAGTCATTCATATCCAAAAGATCTGCCATCTCCTGCATGCGCACGGTGATGTCGGCATCATTCATCGAATACAATCGGCCAAAATAGCGGATAAATTCATGCGCCCTGAGGCGATTGTAAAGTCCGGTATCTCCGGAGAGAAAGCCCAGATTGTTCCTGACCATGCCCGGATCTTTGCGGATATCCCAGCCCTGGATCTCGGCTGTGCCGGATGTGGGCTGAAAGACGGTGGAAAGCACCCTCATGGCTGTGGTTTTACCGGCTCCATTGACTCCCAGGAGGCAGACTATCTCGCCATCACGCGCCTCAAAAGAGATATCATCCACCGCAGCAAATGCGCTGCCATCTTTTTTGGGAAATTCTTTCACCAGATTTGTAACTGAAATCATTTCTGCTCCTAATACACAAACTAAAGACTAAGGCTCCCCGGTTGCCGGAGAGCCATTATGTCATTACAGATTTTCGATATTTTTCAGGGCTTTGTGAGCCGTGGCGGGGCTGACCCCTTCCTGGGTGATATAGCCCAAGAGCGGCCTTCCCATCGGCTTTTTCTCGCTATCTTCACGAAAAAATTCCACCATTATCCGCACGGGCTTGTCGTCTATCATCACGATGTCTTTGCCCTCGGCATCGGTCTCAAATTGGTTTTCATAAAGCCAGGCCATACCGATGGCTGCCGTGCCATCAGGACCGCTTACGTTCTTTCTCATGGAGCCGATGGCCAGACGCTGCTCTTCACTGAGATTGGGGGAATTGATGCTGGATGTGACTGTGCCGATGCGCTTATGATCACGGTAAACACCGCGCCCGGAAGCGATACCTTCGGTGACGATGATATTCAGGCGTTTGCTCACACCCTGATCTAGCGCCTTTTGGATGGCGGCTTTACCCAAAAAGTCTTCTTTGTCCATATCCACAGCGGGCCCAAATAGCGGGGCATTGATCGGAATGTGTTCGGCGTCGTATTCACTGCCCATCAGAGGCAGTCCAAAAGCTCCGGCGGAAATCCGATTTTCATCACGACCGCCCAGTCCCACCAGCAGTCCGCCCAGCTCCAGAGCCCGGCTCACGATCCGTTTAAAATCTTCTGCTGCTTTGGCCACGGGGATATAGAGCTCCCAACCCCAACGGCTGGTGTAGCCCGTCCGGCTGATATAGTATTTATGGGAGTCCCGTTCAAATTCGTTAAAGGTGAAGTAGCTCATGTTTTTGGCGGGATTGTTCCGATTGCGCAATACATCCTGACCATAGATCTCCTTGACCACTTTGTAAGACAGCGGTCCCTGGATATCCACCTTGACCAATTGCTCGGATATATCCTCAGCCTCTACCTCTTCCCCATCAAGCTTACAGCTCATGATGCGGTCGATATCGGCGATCAGCTTTTGCTTTTTGCCGTCGATTTCCACTTCGTCTGTGATGTCGTGCCCGGCATTGATCACCGCGATAAATTCGGTCTCGGAACATCTCATCACGATCATATCATCCTGCACGCCGCCATTTTCATTGAAGAGCAATGAGTATTTGCAAGCGCCCACCTTCATGCCGGTAAAATTTGCCCCCAAACTGCGGTTGAGCAGAGCTTCCGCATCTTTGCCCCAAAAGCGGATCTGGGACATGTGGTCGATATTGTAAATCGCAAGCTGATTCACAGCAGCAGATTCTTCGAGGACAGATGTCAGATAATTCACGGCCATGTGGTATTGGCCAAAGTTACTACGCTTGATAGGCTCCAGAGGGATGCCTTTGTGCTTCGCCAAAAGCGGAAGGTACCAATTCTCTTCCAGATCATACAGGAAGGTCTTGCGGAGGCTCTTGGGAAAGTCAAAACCGTATTTCTTCATAAATCAATCTCCAGGATATTTTTTCTTTTCAAATTCCAATGAAGGCCCTTTTTTGTAAAGCCCTTTTTTGCCCATCCCCGTTTAGCCCTCTGC
>CAZWUD010000148.1:0-4134 GCA_964637055.1 uncultured Candidatus Cloacimonadota bacterium | reverse complement strand
TGGGGCTGATCTTTTCCTCGAGCTCGGCCAGACGGCTGTCCAGCTTGCGATGAGAGCGTATATACCAGGCAAAGGGGTTGTCGATCAAGAGACCGAGGCCGTAGCTGGTCTGTTTGAGCACAGCCTCCGGGCCAAAGTCTTTCTCGGGCTCCACGGGCAGGCTGAAGAAATCATCCGTGACCAACGGTTCCCAGAGTGTTACCGCCTCTTTTGGATCGGGACGACCGCTGTGAAAGACATCCCGGATAGGGAAGCGCGGCTGCCGGGAGAAGTCCAATAGATCGGAGCTTCCGGCATCATCATAGATCTGTCTGAGCTCACCGATAAAGCTACTGGGCTCGATATTCCTTTCGGCATTGCGATAGCTAAAGATGCTGAGCTCCCTGGCGCAGAAGACCAGGCGGAAGAAGTAATAACGCTCCCTATCCCGGATATCTTCATAGCGGATCATGCCCAGTTTACCCCGTTGAAATTCATTCAGCAGCCACACGGGACTTGGGGATTGCGGCACACTCCCTTCCACCATCTGCATAAAGGCCAGTCGGGTAAAGCGGCGGTTACGGGCATCCAACAGGTTCGTGATCTCCCAGGATCTTTCACGGGCTTCAGAGATGAGCCGCAGGCGGGCTGTTTTGAGGAAGTCCAGCCACAGATCGAAGAGTCCCGCCCCCACATTTGTGAAGATCTTCTGCCAGTGGGTGACCACGCGCAGCTCCTCGATAGCGGTGAAATTTGCCATAGCAGCCCAGATTTGCTGAAGGATGTCAGTCTTGCTCTTTTCATTTTCAGAGCAGATCTTTTCGGGATCAAGCTCACCGCCAAGCAAATCTGCCAGATCACCGCAACTACCCAGATTCAGGATGTCCTGCACGAGGGCAAAGATCCGATGGCAGATCCGTGGAAGCAATTGGTATTTGCTTTTGGGAGGCAGGGGGTGGCCAAATTGAGCGGCGGGATTGATGTCCAGATAGAGGACTCCCTCCCCGCTCAGTGCAAAAAGCTCGCGCATCAGCGCATCCTGCATATCGGACGTCCAATCCGGGAGTAACAGGGGCGGGAAACGGGGATCACGCAGGTGAGAGATCACACTCCTCAGCGGGAGATAGCCCGGAGTCTGAAGCTGACTTTGGGCCAGTTCATTGAGAAAACAGAGCAGGGCATACCAGCTGCTGCGGATGATGGGCAGATCCTGCTGGCTGCGGATGCGCTCATCAAACCAGGCAGAATATGGCTTGGCCACAAAGCTGTGATCGATGATAGCGCCGCCGGAGTTTGCCTGAGTATGCGCCAGCAGGGCCAGGGCATGCTGATCTTCGTTTTCACATTCACGGATATGGATCTTTGGTTTGAGTTTGAGCTCATCAAAAATCCTGGCCGGGTCAAAGTTACACTGCGGCCAGGTCTTTTCATCAGACACCGCTCCGTGATAGATGAGCAGGATCTCATTGACCCGCTCGCACCCACGGATCAGATCCACTTCGCGTTTACTGTAGTAATACTGATTCACAAAGACGATGCGATAGCCCTGAAACGGGATGCTATTTTCTTCAAAATCTCTTTGGAAGATCTGGTCTGTAAAGCCAAGCTCGGTGACCATTTGGTGATATTTCCGGATGATTGCGCTCAGATGCTCGATGTGCTTTTCCTGCCAGCCTTTGAGATTGATCCGGATATTGATTAGCAGATCAGGAAGCTGCAGGGCATCATAGCCGGCTTCACTGTATTCCTCGAGGAAGCGGAAGAAATGGTTTCCCCAATCCACCATGTCCGCATATTCAGAGATGTGAAAATAGTCTTTTTCCTCTTTACTGAGCACCTGGTAGAGGCAGAGCAAGCGCTTTTCATCCTGCAATTGAGGAAGCTCAGCGGCTGTCGCCATATCCTTAAAATCCTGCATGGTGGTCCAGATCAGCTCTTGTAGATCCCAGTCCTCTTCAAAGCGCAGGCGTGCCAGCTTGGCCGAAGCCCGGGTGGGGAAGACCATGATGCAACGTGGGCAAAGCTCGTTTAGTGCTGCGGTGATGATGTCCTGATCAAGATCAACGGTGATAATTTGCATAAACAGTCCTTACAAAAGAGGTGAAAAGAGGCGACAGATGGATTCTTTACTGCGCTGGATCAGCCCGCGCTTTTCAAAGTCTTCCAGCACTATCCGCCTGGAAAAGGCCAGATCCTGACTGAAGGCATCGCTGGCCTTATCCACCAGTTCGTCATTGTATGCCATTGCGGTCAGTTCAAAATTGTGGTTAAAACTGCGCAGGTCCATATTAGCTGTGCCCACGCCCAGGATCTCATCGTCGAGGATCAAGATCTTGGCATGCATAAAACCGCGGGTGTATTCATAGATCTCCACTCCCACCTCCAAAAGCTCTTGAAAATAGGAGCGTGATCCCCAGAATACGATGGCGTGATCAGCTTTTTGGGGCACGATAATCTGCACCTTCACCCCACTGATGGCGGCGGTCTTTAGCGCCATCAATAGTGATTCATTCAGGATCAGATATGGTGTATTGATACGGATCGAGTGTTGGGCATTGGCGATGGCAGAAAAGTAGAGCTGCAGGATATTGGCATGATGTGTGTCCGGTCCGCTGGCCACCACCTGAACGGGTGAGACCTCTGTGACCTCGCAGATCTTGTCCCGCTGGACATAGTTTTCAAAATGTTCAGCATCAATGAGCCTTTCTTTGGTGACAAAATACCAGTCTGCCAAAAAGATGGCCTGCAGGCTGATGATGCACTCTCCGCGGAAGATAGCCAGGGAGTCCCGCCAATAGCCGTAATAAGGGTCCTTGCCGAGATACTTGTCGCCGATATTGAGCCCTCCCAGATAAGCTTGATATCCATCCACGATCACCAGTTTGCGGTGGTTTCGATAGTTCATGCGACTATTGAGCAAAGGAATCCAGACTGGCATGAAGGGCTCAAATTTTACCCCGGCCTCTCGTAGCTCCCGCTTAAACTTGCGCGGCAGCTTCCAGCAAGCCACATCATCATAGAGAAAGCGGACCTGGACTCCTTCTTTCGCCTTTTCGATCAGGAGATCCTTCAGATAGTTACCCGTGCTGTCGGCGGCTATCGAAAAGTATTCGACGTGAACGTGGTGGCGGGCGGACTTGATGCCGTCACAGATTGCAGCGAAGGCGATGGCGGTGTCGCTGATGAGTTCGACTTCGTTGTGATTTGTCAGGATAGCCTTACTGTTGTTTTTCAGCAGGCGGTGAAGCTTGTGCTCCAGTCCGTGTTCCAGATATGTGTTTGAGATGACGGGATAGCTTTTTGCAATGGACTTCAGGGCGTGGGTATCTTGAGCTTCCTTGCGGTGAAAGAGCTTGATTTTACGCCAATTTCTACCGAAAAACAGGTAAAAGACAAAGCCCAGCACAGGGATGAAAATCAGCACCATGATCCAGGCCAGAGTGTGCACAGGGGATGAGTTTTCCAAGACCAGGATGAGGATGATCATGATGATGGTGATGGCAAAGATCACATAAATGATCTGAGTGGTAATCTTGGTAAAGGTATACAGAATGTCGCCTCCCAAAATCAGCTGAGTGAGTGAAGCCACCAGCATCAGACTGAAAAGCAGAGCAAGGATCAAAATAATCGTGTCCAGCGTCTTATGAGAAGCCATTTATCCTCCCGAAACAGGCCAGTGAGTGAAAATTTCCTTTAGCGGCAGTTTAGTTATTGGCGATCTTTCTGTCAAGTCTTGAGTTCGCAGATAAGGGATTATAATCTATAAGGTTGATACAGACAGCAGTTCAAGGTGATGGATGAGCATCCGTGATCTCGAGCAGGGGCGATCTTTATCTGATCTGCCTGTCCTTCCTGAAAAATAAGCCCCCACCGAAGCGGGGGCTTGAATCTATGGGTTTATTGGGGGATTTATTTGGAGAGCAGCATTTTGCGGGTGACCGTTTTGCCACTGTTTTGGACGCGCATGAAATACAGTCCGCTGGAAACTGCCTGGCCGGAGGCATCGGTGCCATTCCAGGTGACAGTTTGGGTTCCGGCGGCCATTTCTTTGTTTACCAGAGTGGTCACGAGCTGACCCTTGAGGTTGTAGATTCTCAGGGAGGTCGGGCCGTTTTCAGGCACAGTGTAAGAAAGGGTGCTTGTGGGGTTGAAGGG
>CAZWUD010000147.1:0-4181 GCA_964637055.1 uncultured Candidatus Cloacimonadota bacterium | reverse complement strand
TCCAGTTTGGGGTCCACTCTGGTGGAAAGCACGGCATCCGAAGCGCCTGCCAATTGCGAATCCAGATTTCCGGTCAAGGCAATCAGTGGGATTCCGATAAACTTGATAAAGGGTATGATGGCCAGCATTTCCGCTGTATTGCCGCTATTTGAAACCGCGATCACCACGTCTTCTTTGCAGAGCATGCCCAAATCCCCGTGCGTGCCTTCCGCAGCGTGCAGAAAGATGGAGGACGTACCCGTGCTGGCCAGGGTAGAAGCGATTTTGCGGGCAATGATGCCGGCTTTGCCGATACCGGTGAGCACCACCTTGCCCTGGCAATCTTTTAGATAGCCAAAGGCCTTCTCGACCTCTTTGGGGTCCAGGTTCTCGGCCATGGTCACGATGGCGCCGGCTTCTTTGAGCAGCTCTTCCCGGATGGTCTCTACGATCTTCATAATTCGCTTTTAATGGTCTTCAGAGCCTCTTCATAGCTCATCACGCCGAGGTCTCCCTGAGTGTGACGGCGCAGGCTGAGCTTACCGGATTCTTCTTCTTTTTTGCCGATTATGCACATATAAGGGATCTTCTTCAGCTCAGCCTCGCGGATCTTATAACCCACCTTTTCATTGCGCAGATCGATCTCACAGCGCAGGCCTTCCCCTTGCAGCATCTCTTTCAGCTTTTTGCAATGGTCGATCTGAGCATCCGTGATCGGTAACAATTTAACCTGCACGGGAGCCAGCCACAGAGGCAGATTGCCGCCGTGATATTCCAGCAAAGTAGCAAAGAAGCGCTCCACCGAACCCAAAATGGCCCTGTGAATCATGTAAGGCCGATGCGGTGAATTATCTGCACCGATGTATTGCATATCAAAGCGTTCCGGCAGGTTAAAATCAAATTGGATGGTGGTGCATTGCCAGGCGCGTCCGATGGCGTCCTTGATCTTGATGTCGATCTTGGGCCCGTAAAAAGCGCCCCCGCCTTCATCCACTTCAAAATCCAGCTCCAGTTTGTTGAGCGATTCCCTCAGGCTCTGGGTGGCCATATCCCATTTTGCTTCTTCACCCACTGCCACTTCCGGCCGGGTGGAGAGATAGATCATAAACTCTTTGAAGCCAAAAGACTTCAGCATATCCAGCGAGAAGATGATCAGCTTTTCCACCTCAGAACTCACCTGATCCGGCGTGCAGATGATATGCGCATCATCCTGAGTAAAGCCCCGCACCCGCATAAGTCCGTGCAAGACTCCGCTACGCTCATAGCGATAGACGGTGCCCAATTCGGCCAGGCGGATCGGCAGCTCACGATAACTGTGATGGCTGGCATTGTAAATGCTCAGATGGAAGGGGCAATTCATCGGCTTAAGGTAATAGTCCTGACCCTCG
The DNA here is from genome assembly GCA_964637055.1 of uncultured Candidatus Cloacimonadota bacterium. Lineage (GTDB taxonomy): Bacteria > Cloacimonadota > Cloacimonadia > Cloacimonadales > Cloacimonadaceae > UBA5456. The sequence continues at coordinate 2,814 of CAZWUD010000147.1, read as the reverse complement.
ACATCCATCTTAGCATACATGTTTTCGGCATAAAAACCCAGGTGACCGCTGGTCTCCCAGAGCTTGCTGCGCCCCACATGCGGCGTGTAGATGAGCTGGTATCCGCTCTTCAAATGTGCATCTTGCCAATATGCTTCGATCAGATGGCGGATCATGGCGCCATTGGGATGCCAGAGCACCAGCCCCGGACCCACTTCGTCATTGATGGAGAAGAGATCGAGATCCTTACCCAATTTGCGATGGTCACGTTTAGCGGCTTCTTCGAGGAAGATCAGATAGGTTTTGAGCTCTTTTTTGCTGGGGAAACTGATGCCATAGATGCGCTTGAGCATCTTATTTTTCTCATCTCCGCGCCAGTAGGCACCGGAGCTTTTGAGCAGCTTCACATATTTGATCTTACTCGTGGAAGGGATATGCGGACCGCGGCAGAGATCGATGAAATCTCCCTGAGTATAGGTGCTGATCACCTGATCATCGGGAATTTCATCCAAAAGCTCTAGCTTGTAATCTTCCCCCATGCCCCCAAAGATCTCCACAGCCTCGGCCTTGCTGAGCTCACGACGTGAGTAGGGGAGATCTGCCGAGATCAGCTCTTTCATGCGGGCTTCGATCTTTTCCAGATCCTCATCCGTAAAGGGCTCATCCCGGTCAAAGTCATAATAAAAGCCCTGTTCGATGGCCGGACCGATGGTCACCTGCACACCAGGCCAGAGCTGCTTGACTGCCTGCGCCATGAGGTGGGCTGTGCTGTGCCAATATAGCTCTCTGCCGGCATCTGTCTTAAAAGTGTGTATGATCAGCTCGGAATCCTCGGTGATGAGGGTCCCGATATCTTGCATTGTTCCATTTATTTCGGCGGCCAGAGCGGCATCTGCCAGGCGCGGACTGATATCAGTGGCGACCTGCAATGCGCTCACAGCAGCAGGATATTCTTTCTTACTTCCGTCCGGAAGGCTAACAATAACGGACATAACTTCTCCAGATAATTTTGACTTATCTTTCCAAGAACTGCAAAGCTGGATTCTTGTCAAGCATCGTTTTGGGCCAAAAGCTCTTGCCTGCGTGTATCGCTTGCTAAAGTGATAACAGTAAAAATAGAACGCGGATTCTTGCGATGAAAAGGTTTAGAGGGTTTAGAAGGTTTAGATGGTTGAGAACTCGGTTTTTCTATCACTTTCCGAAGTGATAACGGGAATTCATCACTCCTGCTACATTTTTGGGAAATTGAATAGGCGTGCCACTCCAAAACCCCACAACTCTACAACTCTACACTGGCTCAGCTCTTTTTCATCAGACGCAAGCTATTGAAGATCACCAGCAGGGTCACGCCCACATCAGCAATGATGGCTTCCCAGAGCCCACTGATGCCGGCCACGCCCAGCACCATCACCAGCACCTTGATTCCCAGAGCCAGGATGATATTTTGCCAGACTTTGGCATTTACTCGCCGGGAAAGCTCAAAGGCCAGGCTGACCTGCTCTGGTTTATCATTGAGCAATACAATGTCCGCACTGTCGATCGAGGCTTCCGCTCCGATGCTCCCCATGGCGATTCCGATGTCAGCTCGAGCCAGCACCGGCGCATCATTCATGCCATCGCCCACATAGGCCACAGTTCCCTGATTCCGGCCCATGATCTCTTCCAGAGAGTGCAGCTTGTCTTCCGGCAGCAGTTCGGCTTTGAATCCATCCAGTTTGAGTGCAGAGGCCACTTTCCGGGCCTTTGCCTCGCGGTCTCCGGAAAGCATATAGATAGACTCAACTCCCTGACTGCGGATCTTTTGCAGGTTATCCAGCATGGTGGATTTGATCTCGTCACTAAAGCTGGCTGCGCCCAGATATCGACCCCTCGCGGCCACGTGCACAGCGCTCATATCACCGGTTGAAACGAGTCCCTCAAATCCCTGAGACTCAAGGTACTTGCCATTGCCGGCCAGATAGAGCTCGCCGTCATATTTCAGCTCGATGCCTTTCCCGGGCAGCTCCCGATGTTCGTCCAGGAGTTTGTGATCAAAGGAAAAGTCCAGCGCCTGTTTCACCGCCAGGGCAAAGGGATGCTTGGAGGAGTATTCGCAGAGCCACAAAGCCCGCGCCAGCTCATCTTGGGAGATATCTCCAGCCGGCAAAAGCTCTACCAATCTCAGATTCCCGGTGGTCAGGGTGCCGGTTTTATCAAAGACCACGGTCTTAATGCGGCGCAGACCATCGAGAAAGATGCTGCCTTTGAAGATAATGCCTGCCTTAGCGGCGATGCCGATCCCGATATAATAGGTAAGGGGAATCGAGATCACCAGGGCGCAAGGACAGCTTACGATCAAAAAGACCAGTGCGCGCTTGAACCATACGGCAGCCGGATATCCCAAAAGCGTGGGAATGAGGAATACCCCCACCGCCAGCGCCAGCACCACCGGCGTATAAACCCTGGCAAAACGCGTGATGAAGCGCTCCTGGGTGGATTTACGCGCTCCGGCATTTTCGATCAGGGAGAGGATCTTGGCCACCATGCTTTCGGCTTCGTTTTTGATGGCCTCCAGCTCCAGGAGCCCGCTGTGGTTCAGGCATCCGGCATAGATCTCGTCACCGCTTTTTACGGCCAGAGGTTCGGATTCTCCGCTGATACTGGAAGTATCCAGAGTGGATTCACCCTTCAAGATCCTGGAATCCAACGGGATACGCTCTCCGGGATAGACCAATAGCCTGTCACCGATCTTAACCTCGCTCAGCTTGACATCCACCAGCTCTCCATCCCGCTTCAGATGGGCTTTTTCCGGCTTTAGCGAGATCAATGAACTGATGGCCTTCCGGCTGCTGTCAA
>CAZWUD010000146.1:0-4222 GCA_964637055.1 uncultured Candidatus Cloacimonadota bacterium | reverse complement strand
CTAGCCAGTTCCCCGCACGGAAGCTATAGTAGAGCGCCATGGATGAGCTGGAGGGAAGCCGAGCCCAAAAATGGGCTGTGATCGAGCAAGCACTGGCGCTGTCCTCCACCGATCAGCGAGATCGCAAGCGCGGGCAGACCTCACTCTTTGACCTGATTGCCGATGATGAAGATGAGGCCGATTTTTTCCCGCCTCTGCCGGCAGAGGAAGACTGGAGCTACCTGCATAAACTGGAGATGGAAAAGTCCGTGCTGGGGTTTTATATGAGCGGACATCCGCTTTTTGAGTACAAGAGCCTTTTGCGTCACCTCTGCACGGTGAATTCAATGAGTGGAAAAAGCAAGTACGGCGAGATGTCCCTGGTGGGCATCGTCTCCAATATCAGTCGTAAAAAGGATAATCGGGGCAACCCCATCGCCTTTGTGGAGATGGAAGATCTCAATGGGAAATTTGAAGTGCCGCTTTTTAACCGGGATTATGACCGCTACTCTGCCTCTGTGCAGGTCGGTAAGGTCTTTTACATCTATGGAAACAAGAGTCAATACAATGGCAATGACGACGGTGTCTTGCGGGTATTGCCGGCGGCAATGATACCCTTTGACAGACTGGCATCCGAGCTCAAGGGCAATCTCAAGATACGGCTGCAAAATCAACAGATCAAGAAAGGCGCACTGCCCCAGATCGCCTCCTGGTGCAAAAATAAGCCGGGTGCGGTGAAGCTGCAAGTGACCATCGAAGCAGCCGACTATGAAAACTACTCTCTGGAAACCAAAAACCCGATATTCCCGGATAATGCGGTCCTTTCCTGGTTGGAAAATCAGGGCCTGGAATTTAATCTGGAAGCCTATGTCGACGCTCAAAAAGACTCTTAGTCTGCTGCTTTTTTGCCTGTTTCTGCTGCCCTTGACGGCGCAGGAACTGGTGGTGGAAAATTATGAGAGCGGGGTCGATCTCTGGATCCTTTTGCCCTATGAGCTATTTCATTTTGCCCGGGATGAAGAAAGCGCAGAATATCAGATCTCCATTCAGATCAAGAATTCCCGGAGGCAGCAGGTGGCGGTTTTTGAAGAAGCGCTGGATATCCCCAAGGCGGATTGGCTGCAAGGCACGGCCATCCCGATCCATCAGCATCACAAGCTGGCTACCGGCAATCACGAGCTCAACCTCACGCTGCGCAATCGCAAACTTGGTGATCGGCAAAATTTTGAACACAGTTTCGCCGTGGGCACTCGGTTCACAGAGATCGGGCAGGCCTACCTCATCGCCGAGCGGGAGGCTTTTAGCTATATCCCCGGGAACATGGATATGAGCGAACTGGGCGCACTCAAGCTGAAGCTGAGCTTTGCCACCCAGGCAGATCTGCTGACCATCGGCATCGCTGGTGAGATGCATGAGTACACGGCTCCCCAAAGCCCATTTGAACTGGACTTGAAAGAATTTGCGCAAGGGGATAGTATCCCGGATTTGAAGCTGGCGCTCACGGAAGCCAATATCCGCTATGACCTGGAGCCACTGCTTTACAATCCCTGGTTTTCCTTTAATAGCCGCTACTCTCTCAAAGATCAACTGGATCAATTGCGCTATGTCGCCACCCAAAATGAATGGCGCGTGCTCAGTCGGGTGCCAAAGGAAAAATATGCCGACGCCATCGAAAGCTTTTGGCAGGCCAATGATCCCACTTTGGGCACTATCCGCAATGAGAACCGGGAATACTTTTATCAACGCGTGCTGAAGGCAGACGAGCTTTTCACGATTCATAAGCGCCTGACGGGCTGGAAATCTGACCGGGGCAGAATCTACATCAAATTTGGAGAACCTGATCAGATCGTGAACGACACCTTCCCCATCGGACGGCCGCCCAGTATCAGTTGGCATTACTTCAGGCTAAACCGGGTCTTTGTCTTTACCGATGAGCGCGGTTTTGGTCAGTATAGATTAAGGAACAAAGACGATGAATATCTCGACTAATAGGAAATGCCTGGTCCTGCTACTGCTCTTTGGGCTGGCGTTCAGCCTCTTGGCTGCTGTCGACTTCACAAGAGCTGAGGCGGCTGACTCACCAAAGCTCAATATGCACCTGGATTACAATCGCTTTCTGGATCAAGACGACCAGAGTATACTCTTTATCGATTACCAAATCCCCTATCGCAGCCTGCTCTTTCTGGCACATAGCAGGGCCTATTTTGCCGAGGTCGATGTCAGGATCCAGGTGGCAAATCGGGATTCGGTGATCCTCACTCAATCGGTGACGGACAATATCGGCATCAGTAGTAAACATGATGCCTCATCAGAGATCAAGTCCTATCTGAACCGCATCAGCTTTTTGCTGGAGGAAGATTACTATCAGATCACTTTTACCGCAGAAGATATCAACTCTCAAAAGGTCTTTGACTGGCAGTTTGAAACCGGTCGCCTGCCCACTGATGCGCTGCTCAGTGATCTGGAACTAAACAGCCGGGTCTACGCGGACAGCAGTGCCTATCTGGCAAAATTTCGCCGGCAAGGCAGCGTCTATGAGCCGATTCCCTCTATCCTGCTCAGGAGGAATTACCACGAATATGCCCATATCTACGTGGAGATTTATACTGCCATGGAGGGACTTGCGGAATCCCAGATGATCAATCTGAGTCTGGAACAAGCCGGAGATCTGGTGATGGATGAATATCTGGATATGGTTCGCCAAAAAAGCCACGAAAGCCTGAGCCTGAAGATCCCTCTGGCAGATCTGAAAGCCGGCAAATATCAAGGCAGACTGGCTCTGCAGGCGGGGGAAAGACTGGAGCATCGGGACTTTGAATTTGTGCTCTCGGAGGAGATCGAGACCCAGCTCAGCCTTTTCAATCATCCGGATGAAGAGTATTCGCTGATGCGCTATTTTATGGCCAGCCGGGCTCACGCAAATTGGGAGGCTCTGGACTATGAAGAGAAGCGCCGAATGATCACGAATTTTTGGCATAGCATGGCCCTCAGCACCAGGATGAGCGAAGCGGACATCATGGACCTGATCCATGAGCGTATCGAACATGCAAACCGCTTTTACTCTCATCTCAAACCGGGTTGGGCCACGGATAGAGGTAGGGTATATATTCGTAATGGAGCGCCGGATGATATTGAAAAGGGCAGCAGCTCGGACGAAGGCCGCTTTGTGCGCAAAGACTATCAGATCTGGAAATACCATAGCGGAGATCGGCCAGTCTATATCTTCATCGATATTCAGATGAACAACAACTACCGTCTGATCTACGTATCCGGTGATGATATGGAGCTTTCAAACCCGGACTGGATGAGATATCTGGGCGGTGACTTTGATATGAGCCTCCTGCGTAACTGAAACTGGCACTGCTTTTTAGCCCTGATGGCACACATAACGCGCGGATATTGAATTAAGACAGCGTAAAGTAGACTTTGTCCCACGATCAAGCTCTGTTCATACGAGGATAGTGGGATGATGTCGGGATGGAGCCGAGATAAGAAATGGAGCGTGGAGCGGGCTTGTAGAACGCGGATTGATCGGTTCTAACGAATTGTTATGATAAAAGGTTGAGGGGTTGAGAAAGTTTAGAGGCTTGAGCTACGTGCAACTTGAAAAACTCCTTAAGACCTGAACGGAGCTATGAGTTACTGATATCATTTTTTCAGCTATCGAGCACGGGGAGGAAAGCATCGATCATATGGTGGATTGTAAACTCTTCTGTGCGGGCGTTGTAAAGCAGTACTATGACGTCAAATCTCGTATTGTGCTTGTCAAAATGAGGATTTTGCTTACAATATACTTGTGCTACTTTGGTGATGTGTAGCTGTTTTCGGTAGGAAACGCTTGCCACGGCACTGTCTATAGAGTGATACCTTCTGCTTTTTACCTCAACAAAAATGAGCTGTTGATCTTTTTCCACAATCAGGTCAATTTCTCCCTGCTTGGTTCGATAGTTACGGCAAAGCACCTTATAGCCCTTACTTAGCAGGTATTTTCCTGCCAGGTTTTCGCCAATCTTGGCCAGTTCTTGCTTTGAGTTAATCGTCATGGTCTGAAAAAAAGCTTGACGGATTATTTGTCAATGATTATTAGGTAAGTATGATCACGTCGAACTTAATGAATAAAACGAAAATCACCGAAAGGTGGAGGGAAGTATGAAAAAAGTTATTTTAAGTGTAATTGTTCTTGCATCGATCTTTGGTCTGCTGGAGGCAGCGCCTTTCCAGACCATGGGCATGTTGCGCACAC
>CAZWUD010000145.1:0-4238 GCA_964637055.1 uncultured Candidatus Cloacimonadota bacterium | reverse complement strand
CTTTGCCGGGGTGGATCCCATTGCGGTATCCGACATCCAGGATATCATCGAAAAACTGCGCTATAAAAACATCGGCGTGATGATTACCGACCATAACGTAATTGAGACTTTGAAAATAGTAAACCGTGCTTATATTATATATGAAGGTAAGATCATAGTGTCCGGCTCCTCAATGGAGCTGATTAACGACGAAAACGCCAAAAGATTATATCTGGGAGAAAGGTTCACAATGAGCCCCTTTGAGCAAAGATCATGAGCACAATGCATCAACACATCTCACTAAAACAAAAGCAAGAGCTGGCGCTCAAGCCCAAAATGCTGCAATCTCTAAAGATGCTGGCATTGCCTGTCTTGGAGCTGGAAAGCTATATCCGCCAGGAATTGCAGAGCAATCCGCTTTTGGAGATCAGAGAGGAAAAGGACGAGGATGAACGTTCTGAGGAATCTCCTGAGACTGAAAACTCCGAAAACGGCAATGAGCTCGAAGATGTGGATCCCACCGAGGAAATCTCCGAGGCAGATAAAGAAGCGCAACAGCTCACGGAGATTTTGGATCAATGGAATGAATATCACTCCAGCTATGAATCCTATCGGGGAGAGAGCGATTTTGACCCCAGTGAAAGCATGATCCGCTATGAAAAAGACAGTAAAGATACCTTTTTGGAACAGCTCTATCCGCTGAATCTGCCGGAGAATGAGATGGACTATATCAATGAATTGGTGGATAGCTGTGATATCTACGGCTTCCTCAACCCGGGATATGACCTCTGGTCTGTGGCCACGCGCTATCAAATCTCCCGAAAGCGTGCCGGAGAGCTGCACGAGATCGTGATGCAGCTCAGCCCAAAGGGAATCACTGCGCGGGATATATCCGAATGCCTCATGATCCAGCTCAGCCCGGAACAAAGGGAAAACCCCATCATCAGCGGTATGGTCAACGAGCAATTTGAAAACCTCATCCATCGTCGCTATGCTAAAATAGCATCTCATTTTAACGTGTCCGAAGATACTATCCTGAACTATCGGGAGCAGATCTCGCAGCTGGATCCCAAGCCGGGACTGAGGATCCTCTCAAACACCGCTGCCTACGTCTATCCCGATGTCACTCTGAAGCTCATTGACGGTGAGTATGTGGTGATCATCAATGACCATATCACGCCCAATATCGTGATCAGTTCCCGCTATCGCAAAATGATCCGGCGGGGCTATTTTGACCGGGAGACGCTCTCTTTTGTGCGGGAACGCATCAATAGCGCCAAGTTTTTGATCAAGTCCATCTATATGCGCATGCGCACTTTGGAGCAAGTCTCGCTCTCCATCATCAAGCACCAGCGGGGATTCTTTTACGATGGCAGCGGGATCCTGCAACCCCTCACATACAGCGCCATTGCTCAGGATCTGGGCAAGAGCGAATCCACCATCAGCCGGGTGGTGAAACACAAGTATGCCGAGACTCCCTATGGGATCTTTGCATTCAAGGACTTTTTTACTTCCACAGCCGGCAGGGATGACAATTTTGAAAGCTTCTCCCGCCAAAAAGCCCAAAGCTGCATCATCCGCCTGATCGATGCCGAGGACAAAAGCAAACCGCTCTCGGATCAGGAACTGGTGGATATACTCAAAAGCGAAGGGCTCAATATCTCCCGCCGCATCATCGCCAAATACCGCGGTGAGCTGGAGATCCTAAATAGCAGATTAAGAAGAATATAGAGGAAACATGAAAGACTATCAGGTTTTAATAATCGGGGGCGGACCCGGCGGTTATGAAACGGCGATCCGACTCTCACAATACGGCATCACCAACGCCGTGATCGAAAAAGAGCGCTTGGGCGGAATCTGCCTGAACCATGGATGCATCCCCACCAAAGCTTTGGTCAAAAGTGCCGAATTGCTGCGCGAGATCGGCAATGCAGAAGCCTATGGCCTGCCCGAAACCCAGGTGAATATCGACTATGAAAAGATCTTGCAACGCAAAGACAAGATCGTGGAACAACTGGTGAGCGGCGTGGAATTTCTCTTTCGCAAGCGCAAGATCCCGGTGATCCAGGGCACGGCAAAGCTGATCAAGAAAGAAGCAGAAGGCTATAGAGTGCAGACCCAATCCGGAGAGAGCTACACTTGTGATCACCTCATCATCGCTACCGGCAGCGTCTCCAAAAGCCTGCCGGGAGCAGTAATCGATGAAGAGGACATCCTCAGTTCCACAGGCATCCTGAAGATGCAGAAACTGCCCCAAAGCCTGGCCGTGGTCGGCGGCGGCGTGATCGGCTGTGAATTTGCCTCCATCTATGCCGCAATGGGCGTGCAGGTGAGCATCATCGAGTTTTTGCCCCGCTTGATCGCACAGGAAGATGAGGAAATCTCACGGCGCCTGGTTCTGATGCTGAAAAAATCCGGCATCAAGGTGATGACCAGGACCGGAGTCCAGAGCATCACAAAAGCGGATGGCGAGCTGATCCTAAAGCTCTCCAATGACATGGAAGTCTCCGCTGAAAAAGTGCTGCTCTCCGTGGGCAGAGTCCCACAATTTGACATAGCTACCGAGGGTTTTGAGCTTGACCGCGAGGAAGGCGCCATCGTGATCGACGAGCGCATGCAGAGCTCCCAGGCCGGCATTTACGCCATCGGAGACGTCACCGCCAAACTGCAACTGGCGCATACTGCCAGCAAGCAGGGACTTTTGGTCGCAGAGGATATTGCCTTCCGCCTGGATATGCGTCCCGAGCCCAGTCACAGCCTGAATTATGTCAATATCCCCCGTTGCACTTTTACAGATCCTGAGATCGCTTCCGTGGGGCTCACGGAGGCTGAAGCAAAAGATAAATACGGCGAGATCAAGGTGGGTAAATTCCCCTTCTCCGCCAGCGGAAAGGCCATGTCTATGTCTGCAAACCAAGGCTTTGTGAAAAGCATTGCCCGCAAAGATACGGGTGAACTGATTGGTATGCACATCATGGGACCGCAGGCGGCTGAGCTGATCGCTCAGGGCGCCATCATGATTTCACAAAAGATGACCGCAGAGCGGATAGAGGATGTCGTGTTTGCCCATCCCACTCTTTCCGAAGCAATTATGGAGTCTCTTGAAGACCTGCGGGACCTCTCTATCCACAAAATATAACTGGAGGATTAAGATGCAAATAACGATCACAGCCCGTCATTTCGAGCTCACGAAAGCCATTCGTGACTATGTGGAAAGCTCGTGCCTGAAAATGAAGAAGTATTTTGATCATATCATCACTATCCACGCGACCCTGGCCCTGGAAAACAGCCGCAATATCTGCGAACTCTCCATGCATGCCGGCAAGTTTAGCTTGCAAGCGCAAGCCGAAGAGATGGATATGTATCTCTCTATCGACACCGCTTTGAACAGAATGGAAGCTCAGATCAAGAAGCTCAAGGACCGGATCACTGACCACCAGAAGCGCGCTCTGAAAGAGCAATTCAGCAGCTTCTCCCGGGCTTCAGACATCATGATAAATCAAAAAGATCATCTGCGCAGCACCGTAAAAACCAAACGCGTGGTGACCGAGTCCCTGGGTATCGAGGAAGCCATAGAAAAGATGGACGAAGTCAGGGAAGACTTCCTGATCTTCAGAAATATCGAAACCGACCGCATCAACGTGTTAGTCAAGAAAGACAAGGAAAATTTCAAGCTCTTTGAGCCATAAAGACCGAGTGTTTTGAACCCGGGCTTCAGGCTTTGGGATAGCTCAGAGGCTGTGAGTCCACAATCCTTTTTTGTCCCCTCCTCATTTATACGGGGAGGGGGCGGAAGAGCTAAAGGATAGACATGAAGGAAATTACTGTTCGGGACTTTTTTGATGCCAAAAAGAAAGATCTCGCTTTGTCTTTGGTCACCGAACCGGAGACGCTATCCAAAAAGATCCGATCACCGCACGTAAACAGGCCTGGCCTGGCGCTGGCGGGATATCTGGAAGTTTTTTCGGCAGAGCGGATTCAGATCTTTGGTGAGACCGAGGTCCGCTATCTGCAATCCCTCAATGAAGAAAGCCTGATCACCCGCACCCGGGATATGTTTAAGACAGACATTCCCTGCATCATTGTTTCCAAGGGACTGACCCTGCCGCCGGTGATTGAATATCTGGCCAATGACCTCCATATCGCCTTGCTTTCCAGCCGACTCTCCACCATCAATCTGATCCAGCATCTCACCCGTTATATGCAGGATATCTTTGCCCTGGAAAAGACCATCCACGCCACTTTGGTGGATGTCTTTG
>CAZWUD010000144.1:0-4245 GCA_964637055.1 uncultured Candidatus Cloacimonadota bacterium | reverse complement strand
CGCCGGCATTCTCCGGAACCCGGATCCCTCCGGCTGGTCTGATGCTGAGATCGCGAATGAAAGCTCCCGGAAGCCATTTGCTTTTTGAAGCTCCGCTTTCATGAGTTTCAAACTGCTTATCCAAATCATATAGAACTATATCATTTTGATATTTCCCCCATTTCTCTCCTTTGGGTGCTAAGTTCTTATTTACTGTGATTCAGTGTCTTATGAAATTTGTTTTAATTGGCTCGCCTTTTGCACTATACTATCAGTAACTACCATAAATCCAATAAAAAGGAGTTCAAAATGAAAAAGTTCTATTTGATATTAACAGTCCTGCTCAGCCTCTCGCTGCTTTTGGTCGCAGAAAACCCCAATGACCAGGTGCAACGAGAGTTGGAAAAAGCCCTCGAAGAGATTGAGAGCGATCTTTCAGGCTCCGATCGTCAGGTTCGGGTTTCCGTCAAACTTGGCGAAACCGATGAAGCTGCTGATGCTGCCTACTTTGGTTTTTATATCGAAGACCTCACCTTTCCCAAAGCTCAGGAATTGAAATATCCCGAGTCATTTGGTGTGCTTATCGCCGGAGTCTTAAAAGACTCTCCCGCCTGGCACTATCGTCTGCGTGAAGATGATATCATCATGCAAATCGGGGACAAAGAAGTCACAAACTACGCCGCTTTTGAGAAGATCCGCAAATCCCTGCGCACCGGAGATCAGATCAGCATGGTGATTTTCCGTGACGGCAAGGTGGAGAGCCTGGATATGGAGCTCGGTTCTCGTGATCAAAAGGGCGGTGGCGTTTCATCTCCCAAGATTCCCGGCAAAAAGAAACTCAGCACCGGCTGGGGTGGCGGCACCTGGATTCCGATGTGGTTTGATCTGGATATGGCTGACATCAATGCCCTGGTGACAGAAGACAGCCTCGGCTTCAACGAATTCCCTGAAAGTGGAGTTCTCCACCAGGGTCTGGGCGGCAAGCTGTCCATCGGCAAAAATTTCTTTCTGGGCGGACAGGGCACCTGGTATCAGGATACCAAGAAAAAAGCGAACCCCGGGGATCCGAATTATCACGTCTGGCTGCGGCACAAAAACCTGATGGGTGGCGTCACCCTCGATCGCAGAATCGCTTTCACCAAAAATATGATCGGCAGCCTTGGCCTGATGGTCGGCGGCGCTTATCACGAGCTGGAATTTCTGAATACAGATTCAAATTACGATTGGAGCAGCCTGCCCGAAACTATCACCGGATCAAATAACACCCACTTCTTGCTCCACAAAGGCTACCTGGTGGCCCAACCTCGCGTGGAGCTGATGTATCGCTTCCTTGGCTGGTTGGGACTGCGCGCCGAAGTGGGCTATGCATTCGGCTATCCGCTCACCAAAGACTGGCGGGTGCGAGGCCTGGAAAACGAAAGCTATGAAGTCACAAACTCACCTGACACAAAATATGAAGGCCTCACCATCAGCATCGGTCCCTGGTTTGGCTTCTAAATAATCACACAAAAAGCACTCCCTACACATCCGAGCTCCTCCCTCTTTTTCAGGGAGGGGCTTTTTCTTTTGTGAGAGAGTTTAGCCCTTCTGCTTTCCCGCCGAGCTTTTCAAGCGGCCTTTTAGCTGAGATCATCGCACGATCCTCCTGTGGCCAGACGATGATAGTGGCTTGATGTCCTGATGATGCCGGCTTGATTGTATCAGAGCTTGATGGGGTGCTGAGGGCACTCCGGCACTTCCGCACCAATAAAAATCTGCATCCCTCGTCAAAACGTTATCAAAAAACGCAGCAGGAGCTACGTGGCCCATAAACGTAGCGGGAGCTACGAGCACCTGATGAGGGGATGCGCCATCTGCATGCCACTGTAGATGGCAGTAGAAGCTGGTACAAAAATATCAAGAGTAAGCTCCACCAAAGAGAATGGGGCTTACTATGATAGGAGCTACTGTTATCACTTCGGAAAGTGATACAAGATCCCAGTTCTCAAACCTCTCAACACTCTAAACCCTCTAAACCTTCTCAACCTTCTAAACCCTCTCAGCCATCTCAACTACCTAAACCCCTCAATTCGTGTAATTCGTGATCTTTCAATCGTGACCATTCGTGGATAACTCAAATCTGCGTAATCTGCGTGAAACCCCAGCACTCCGGCACTTCCGCACCAATAAAAATCTGCATCCCTCGTCAAAACGTTATCAAAAAACGCAGCAGGAGCTACGTGGCCCATAAACGTAGCGGGAGCTACGAGCACCTGATGAGGGGATGCGCCATCTGCATGCCACTGTAGATGGCAGTAGAAGCTGGTACAAAAATATCAAGAGTAAGCTCCACCAAAGAGAATGGGGCTTACTATGATAGGAGCTACTGTTATCACTTCGGAAAGTGATACAAGATCCCAGTTCTCAAACCTCTCAACACTCTAAACCCTCTAAACCTTCTCAACCTTCTAAACCCTCTCAGCCATCTCAACTACCTAAACCCCTCAATTCGTGTAATTCGTGATCTTTCAATCGTGACCATTCGTGGTTAACTCAAATCTGCGTGAAATAAACTCAGCCGGTCAAAACTCCGTGCTGCTGTTTGAGATCGGCATAGAAAACCGCCGTTGCAATCTGCATATATGGCCCCACGTAAAGCCAGGCCAGGCCAAAAGTGATCACACAGAGAAGGATCCAGCCGATGAAGCTGAAATAGAGGTCAAAAAGCCGCCACTTGTGTCCCATCATCATATTTTGACTGGCGCTCATGGCTTCCTGGGCGGTCATTTCGGGATTCTCATTCATGATAAAAAAGGTCATGTTATAAGAAAAGGCTGCCACTATTCCGGGTATGATGAGAAGCAGGCTCCACAAAAAGACCCAGAGGCTGATCAAAAGCCCCGCCACCAAGGTCTGGGCATAGATTTTAAAGCCGCTGAACAGCAGCTCCATATCAAAGCTTTCGGAGGCTATCACCCTCAGTGCAATTGCGGTCAGTCCGTAGCTGAGCGGACCCACCAGGAACAAGCTGGCCGGCACAATGAACATATTTGATACATAAATAATGCCGCTAAAGATCAAGAGACTGAGGATCAGCATCCCCAGTTGTGGAGCCATAAGGTCCCGGGCGGCTTGGCGAATCTGATCGCTATTCACAAAGTTCATACCCTACTTCACCCTTAATTCACGCGCCAGATACAAAAATGCTGTGCCAAGCAAGATGCTAAAGACAGCCATGCCCAAAGAGGGGATGACCCCCGTGATGGAAAGGCTCAGCCCAAAGTCGTATTGCTGGAAGTCTTTCATATATTGAGTGAAGCTGCTAACGGTGGTATAGACCTCATGCGCTCCGGCGGCATACCACAAGATACAGAGGAGCCAGTATTCGATGGTGGGGACCCTTAGAAGGGGGTGGCCGGGACTTTTGTGATTGGCCAACAGGCGGATGCCGGAAACCAGGTAGCTCATGGAGATGATCAGAGCCACAAAGGCATAGACCATGATATAGAGCACGGGCTCAATCTCGCCAAAAACGGCATTGCTGCGGATGAAGAAAGCCGCTCCCATCACGCTGAGGACTATGGCGATGATATTCCAGAGCCTGCTGCTCCAAAAGCCGTAACGCAAAGGACGGAAAGCGGGTGCAAGATCGCCGGAGGCTTCCTGGGCTGCATCAGGTTCAAAATCATAGCCGCGCCTGACCAATTCATCCATGATGGCATCATAGGTCTCGCTATCGGTCTCGGCGGACTCAAAGAGACGCTTCAATTCGGCGTCTTCATAGCTGCTGTAACTGGGGTATTGTTCTTCTTCAAAATTCATGCTTTATCCTTTATATATTCTGAAGGCAAAATAATCTGCAGGTCAAAGCTGTCAAGCAGAGTTTGGTCTCTTTTGGCAAATCTCACTGCAATCAATCCTCCGGCTGATTGGAGCCCGATCTGCCTGAGGTAAAGCAAGATTTGGCGAGGAATCAGATCCCTTGACCGGCATCTGCTTTGGGGGCAATTATTGGCCTTGGGGAGGCGGAATTTCATTTGACATATATCTTTGTTTTCAGACAATGCCACTATAAGAGTGAGGTAGAGAAAAAGATGCCCTTTGTACATTTGCATAACCACAGTCAATACAGTTTGTTGGATGGTGCCTGCCGGGTCGACCGGATGGTGAAATTGGCCAAAGAGATGGATATGCCCGCGGTGGCGATCACGGATCATGGCAATCTCTTTGGTGTGATAGATTTTTACAAAACTGCCAAAAAAGCGGGGATCAAGCCCATCATCGGCA